>JAFVAS010000206.1 GCA_017480395.1 Oscillospiraceae bacterium
GAGGAGGCCGTGCTGCAGATGAACCTGCTGGGGCACAACTTCTTCGTCTTCCGCAACGCCGAGGGGGATGACCGCATCGCCATCGTCTACGCCCGAAAGGCCGGCGGCTACGGCCTCATCGAGGCGGACGCCGACGCGGAATAACCGTATCATGCAAACCATCCCGGCGCCCCGTTTCTTTCGGGGTGCCGGGCTTTGTGCCCTTGACAGAGCGGGGAAAAGCCGATATAATCTTCCACAGTTCTCGGCGGAATGGGGCCTCCCCTCCGCCCCTGGCTTCTTTGCCGTTTCCGGAGACTCAACGGCCGAAATGCAACCGCATTTCGGCCGTTTTATTCTGTCCGACAGAAAGGATCGGTTCCCTTGCACCTCAAACGCTATTTCGGCGACCGGACGTTTCAGCGCACCGCCCTGGCTCTGACGCTGCCCATCCTACTGCAAAACCTGCTCTCCACCTCCTTCGCCCTGGTGGACACCCTGATGATCTCCTCCCTCGGCCCAGTGGAGCTGACCGCCGTGGGCCTGTGCGCCTCCTGGATTCAGCTGCTCAACGTGCTGCTCTTCGGCATCACCAGCGGCGCTGGGGTGCTGGTGGCCCAGTTCTGGGGCGCGGGCAACCTGGCCCAGGTGAGGCGCAGCTACGGCTGCGGCCTGGCCCTGAGCCTGGGGGTGGCCGCCCTCTTCCTGCTGCTGACCGCCGGATCGCCCCGGGCGGTGATGCACCTCTACTCCCCGGACCCCCAGGTTATCGCCGCCGGGGGGCGCTATCTGCGCCTGATCGCCCTCAGCTTTCCAGCCAGCGCCCTCCAGCAGACCGCCAACGCCACCCTGCGCTCCACCGAGCAGGTGCGCACCCCCATGTATGGCACGGTGGTCAGCGTGGCGCTGAACATTTTCCTCAACTATGTTCTCATCTTCGGCCACCTCGGCGCGCCCCGCCTGGGTCTGGCCGGTGCGGCCATCGCCTCCTGCGCCGCGAACTGGGCGGGGGTGGCGGTGACCTATCTGCTCTCCATCCGCCGGGGCACCGTGCTGCGCAGCGCCCCCCGGGACATCTTCCGCTTTGACCGCGCCTTCCTGGGGCGATATTTCTCCGTCGCCCTCCCCGTCATGGTCAACGAGCTGCTGTGGGGCCTGGGTACCGCCGTGCTGAACATGATCTACGGCCATATGGGCACGCTGGAGTACGCCGCCCTCACCGTCTGCAACACGCTGGAGAACGTCATCACCACCATTTTCATGTCCTTCGCCAACTCCGCCAACGTGCTGGTGGGCAAGGAGATCGGGCGGGGCAGACTGGATCGGGCCTATGGCAACGCCCTGGCCATCACCTGCTGGACGCCGGTGCTGGCCGCCCTGCTGGGGGTCGCCCTGATCCTCTTCCGCGCCCCGGTGGTCGGCATATTCCGGCAGGAGGCGGTGGTCACCGCCCTGGCGCAGCGGCTGCTGCTCTTCCTGGGCTGTATTCAACCCTTCAAATTCCTCCAGTATGTCCACATCTGCGGCATCCTCCGGGCCGGAGCCGACGGAAAGGTGGCCGCCCTGATCGACTTTATCGGCTCCTGGTGTGTCTGCGTCCCCCTGGCCGCCCTGGGCCTGGGGCTGGGACTGCCCTTCTTCCCCGTCTATGTGGCGGTGACCACCCTGGACAGCCTGGTCAAAACCACCCTGGTGCTGATCCGCTTCCGCTCCAGAAAGTGGATGATCCGCATCAGTTGAATCCTCCCTGTGAAATTGCCCCGCCGAACTGAGTTCGGCGGGGCATCGTTTTTTCTGGCCGCGTGACCTGCGTCACGGGGCTTTTTTATTTCTCTCCCAGGATATAGCGCCGGACCGCCAGGGCCACCCCGTCCTCCTGATTGGAGGCGGTGACGGCGTCGGCAACGGCGAGCACCTCCGGCTCGCTGTTGGCCATGGCGACGCCCCAGCCCGCATATCGGATCATCTCCAGGTCATTGCCCGAGTCGCCGCAGGCCATGGTCTCCTCCCGGGGAATCCCCAGTTGCTCCCCCAGCGCCCGCAGCGCCGCCCCCTTGTGGGCGGTGGGGGCGGTGATCTCCAGGTTGTCCACCCCGCCGGACACCACGGTCAACGCCGGGTATCGCGCCAGAATGGCACGCACCCGGTCCCCGTCCCGCCAGCGCCCGTCCGCCTCGTGGACAAAGCCGAGGGAAAATTTCTGGACGCCGCCCCGTGCGCGCACCAGCTCCGCCGGGTGCTCCACCGGAATCCGGGAGGCGCGGAGATAGGCCAGCACCCCAGGGGAGACGGAGAGCTGATCCATCAGGTCGTACTGCCGGGCAGGGAGATAGCTCTTGCCGTCCAGAAAAAAGGACGTGATGATGTTGAGCCGCCCCAGCTCCTCCAGCAGCGCCATGGCCACGCCGTCCTCCAGATTGTCCTCGTGCAGTTTTGCCCCGTCGGAGAGGCGGCACACCAGCGCGCCGTTGGCGCAGATGGCGTAGTTGACCCCGGGAATGTCCAGAAACTCCCGGGAGATGCCGGACAATGGCCGCCCGGAGGCGGGCAGCACCGTGACCCCCGCGGCGATGGCGTCCTCCAGGGCGCGGCGGGTGGCGGGGGTGATGTGCTTTTCGTCGTCCAGCACCGTCCCGTCCAGGTCCAGGGCCAGCAGTCGAATCCGTGCAGGCTTCATGGCTCTCCCTCCTCTTACAATGCGCGGAACAGGGTGATCGCCCGCCCCAGCATGCGCTGCTCCGCCGGACAGGGGCGGGGCGGAAACTCCGGGTTGGCGGGCAGCAGCATTTGCCCCTCCAGCCGGCGCACCAGCAGCAGCTCCCCCTGGATCAGCACGACGATGGAGCCGTCGGCACACCGCTCCTCCCGGCGCACCAGCAGCACGTCGCCCTCCAGCAGCCGGGGATACATGGCAAGGCCCTCCACCCGCAGCAGGAAAAACCGCTCGGGGGGCTCCCCCCGAAGGGCGGCCCGGGGCACCAGGAAGCGCTCCCCGGTGCCTCGGAGCTGGCCCACCCCATCCAGCCCCGCGAACACGGGCAGGGGCAGCGCGGTCTCTGGCCGATCCTCCCCATCCATTCCGCTCAGCCACTCCGGCGTGGTGCCCAGGGCAGCGGCGATGCGCAGCAGCTTGTCCGCCTTGGGGTGGTAGCGCCCGCTGAGGTAGAGGGAGATGCTGGCCCGGTCAATCCCGGAGGCCCGGGCCAGCTCCGCCTGGGTCAGGCCGGAGGCGGAGAAGGCGGCATTCAGCCGCTGGGTCATTTGATCCTGTTCCATATCGGGCCCTCCTCCCGGTCAAATCAGCTTCTAACTTGTACGCCGAGTACATGTTACCGTACAGGTTTGGAAAAATCAACAGATTTTCGCAAATTTTTTCGATTTTTCCCTTTACTTCATCGAACGAGCGTTCTATTATCAGGCCATGAAGTCCAAACGAACAGGCAAAACCGGCCAACTGGTACACAAAGAATGTGGTTCGTTATTTGGATTTCCAATTCAAGGAGGTGGGAAAACTGGACTTTGATCGCGGCAAGGTGCCCGAGGGGGCGCAGGCGGACGCCCTGGTGGAGCGGGCGCTGTTCCTGGCCGCCACCGGCTACTGGTACACCGAGGTGCGCCAGGAGATCACCGACAAGCAGGAGAAGACCGTCCGCACCCGCAAGCAGGCACCCCCCAACCTGACCGCCGTGGCCCTCTGGCTCTCCCACCGATGCCCGGAGCGGTGGGGGGACGGCGCGGAGACGCCGCCGGAGAACAATCTGCTCGCCCTGCTGCGCCGGGAGCTGGAAGGGGGTGACAGCGATGGAATTTCAGGACTTCAGCCCCAAGCAGCGCCTGACGATGACCTGGTGGCGCAGCCCTGACACCCGGGATCGGGACGGCATCCTCTGCGACGGAGCCATCCGCAGCGGCAAGACCATGAGCATGGCCTGCGGCTTCTTCCTGTGGAGCATGACCGCCTTTGAAAACGCCACCTTCGCCCTGTGCGGCCGCACCATCGAGAGCCTGCGGCGCAACGTGACCAACCTGCTGCCCCAATGGCTGGAGCCCTTCTTCAAGCTGGTGGAAAAGCGCAGTGAGAACCGCATCACCGTCTGGAGCGGTGCCCACCGCAACGACTACTACCTCTTCGGCGGGCGGGACGAGAGCAGCTATACCCTCATTCAAGGCATCACCCTGGCGGGCGTTCTGCTGGATGAGGTGGCGCTGATGCCCCGATCCTTCGTGGAGCAGGCGTTGGCCCGGTGCAGCGTGCCGGGCAGCAAATTCTGGTTCAACTGCAACCCCGCCGGGCCGGCCCATTGGTTCTACCGGGAGTGGGTGTGCCGCTCGCAGGCGCGCAACCTGCTCCACCTCCACTTCACCATGGAGGACAACCCCGCCCTGGCTCCGGAGATCCGGCGGCGCTACGAGGGGATGTACACCGGCGCGTTCTACGACCGGTATGTGCGGGGGCTGTGGCGCAGCGCCGAGGGCGCGGTCTACGACATGTTTGACCCCAAGCGCCACATGCCCGACGCCCTGCCCCCGGGGGACGGCCCCTATTACGTCTCAGTGGACTACGGCACCATGAACCCCACGGTCTTCCTGCTGTGGCAGCGCGC
>JAFVAS010000023.1 GCA_017480395.1 Oscillospiraceae bacterium
AATTGAAAAACCCGTCTATAATATGAAAATGATTTTGATTTTCATTTTCACCCCGCGGGAGGGAGCCCTATGGCCAACAAGATCCAATACAAGACCCGCCACCGGGACGAGCTGCTCGCCTATCTGCGCACCATCCCGGGGGAGCACTTCACCGTCGCCGAGGTGGTGGCCGCCTTCGAGCGGCGGGGCCAGAGCATCGGCACCACCACCGTCTACCGCCAGCTGGAGCGGATGGTGGGGGAGGGTCTGGTGACCAAATATATCATCGACGCCGGCAGCCCCGCATGCTTTGAGTACGTCGGCGGCGCAGCGGAGCACGCCTGCGGCGAGGCCTGCTACCACTGCAAGTGCGAGGTGTGCGGCGCGCTGATCCACCTGCATTGCGACGAGCTGCCCGCCCTGGAGCGGCACATCCGCGCCGAGCACGGCTTCTCCCTCGACCCGGCCCGCACCGTCTTCTACGGCGTGTGCGCCAAGTGCGCCGAGGGGCAGATGAGGGAGTGAGGGGTGAAAAAGAGACGATGGCAGAACTGACGTGTAACAATCTGACCCTGGGCTATGAGGGCAGCGTGCTTGTGAAGGATTTGAGCTTTACGGTGGAGCGAGGGGACTACCTCTGCATCGTGGGGGAGAACGGCACGGGAAAATCCACCCTGATGCGCACCATCCTGATGCTGCAAAAGCCTGTGGCGGGCAGCGTGGTCTACGGCGAGGGCTTAAAACCCAACGAGATCGGCTACCTGCCCCAGCAGACCCTGGTGCAGCGGGACTTCCCCGACTCGGTGCGGGAGGTGGTGCTCTCCGGCTGCCAGACCAAGGCGGGGCTGCGCCCCTTCTACAACCGGGCGGAAAAGCAGCTGGCCCGGGACAACATGGCCCGGCTGGGGGTGGAGGACTTGTCCCGGCGCTGCTACCGGGAGCTCTCCGGCGGGCAGCAGCAGCGGGTGCTGCTGGCCCGGGCGCTGTGCGCCACGGAGCGGATGCTGCTGCTGGACGAGCCGGTGTCCGGCCTCGACCCCAAGGTGACGGCGGAGATGTATCAGCTCATCCGGCGGCTCAACCGGGAGGGCATCTCCATCATCATGATCTCCCACGACATCCACGCCGCCGTCCGCTATGCCAGCCATGTGCTCCACATCGGCAGCGAGGTGTTCTTCGGCCCGGTGGCCGACTACTGCCGCTCCCCCCTGGGACGGCGCTATCTGGAGGAGGAGGAGACGACATGCTGAACCAACTGGCCTTTTACCTCTCCTACCCATTTGTGCGCTACGCCCTGATCGTGGGGGTGCTCATCGCCCTGTGCTCCTCTCTGCTGGGGGTGACCCTGGTGCTCAAGCGCTTCTCCTTCATCGGGGACGGCCTGTCCCATGTGGCCTTCGGGGCGCTGGCCATCGCGGCGGTGCTCAACCTGACCAATCAGATGCTGCTGGTGCTGCCGGTGACGGTGGCCTGCGCGGTGCTGCTGCTCTGGACGGGGCAGCGCTCCCGGATCAAGGGGGACGCCGCCATCGCCCTGATCTCGGTGGGGGCGCTGGCCATCGGCTATCTGCTGATGCACCTGTTCTCCACCTCCACCAACCTCTCCGGGGACGTGTGCTCCACCCTCTTTGGCTCCACCTCCATCCTCACCCTTACCCGGGGGGAGGTCTGGCTGTGCGTGGGGCTGTCGGCGGCGGTGGTGGCGGTGTTCCTGCTGTTTTACCACAAGCTCTTCGCCGTCACCTTTGACGAGTCCTTCGCCCGGGCGGTGGGCACCCCGGTCAACCTCTACAACCTGCTCATCGCCGTGGTCATCGCGGTCATCATCGTGCTGGCCATGAACCTGGTGGGGTCGCTTTTGGTGTCGGCCCTCATCATCTTCCCGGCCCTGTCGGCCATGCGAGTGCTGCGGTCCTTCCGGGCCGTCACCATCTGCGCGGCGGTGCTGTCGGTGGTGTGCACCCTGGCGGGCATCCTGATCTCCATCCTGGCGGGGACGCCGGTGGGCTCCACCATCGTGGCGGTGGATCTGGTGTGCTTTGGGGGCTTCTGCCTGGCGGGAAAGCTCAAAGGAGAGTGAAGAGAGAAAAGAGAAGAGAGAAGAGAAATGGTGTGCTGCGCACATTTGACTTTTCATCTTCCTCTGGAAAAGTGGAACTTCTCTTTTTCTTCTTTACAGCGCGTTTCATTTCCGATATAATAAAAAATTGCAAATCAAGCAACGAGCAACGAGAAGCAACGAATCAACAGAAAGTGGGAAGCAAAATGGCCATCCTTCAATTTGACGAATATAAGAGCAAGCTGCTGGCGCTGAAGCCCACCCTGGCGGAGCTGGCCGGGGCGCTGGGGCTGGAGGCCGCCGAGCAGGAGCTGGACCTCCTCCAGGCGGAGAGCGCCGCCGACGGCTTCTGGAACAACATGGAGCACGCCCAGAAGGTCACCACCCGGATCAAGAACCTCCAGGACAAGATCGAGGAGCAGCGCCGTCGGGAGGCGGGGCTGGACGACCTGCTGACCCTGTGCGAGATGGGGGCGGAGATGGAGGACGACTCCGTCCTGCCCGAGATCAGGGAGGGCTATGACGCCCTGGTGGCCGACCTGGAGAAGGCCCGGCTTGCCACCCTGTTCTCCGGGGAGTACGACCACCTGGACTGCATGCTGACCATCCACGCCGGAGCCGGCGGCACCGAGGCCCAGGACTGGGCCTCCATGCTCTTCCGCATGTACACCCGCTGGGCGGAGCGGCAGGGCTTCAAGTGGGAGACCCTGGACTATGAGGACGGGGACGAGGCGGGCATCAAGTCCGCCACCATCATGGTCACCGGCGAGAACGCCTACGGCTACCTGCGCAGCGAGAACGGCGTCCACCGCCTGGTGCGCATCTCCCCCTTCGACTCCAACGCCCGGCGGCAGACCAGCTTCGCCGCGGTGGAGGTCATGCCCGACCTGCCCGACGACGTGGAGGTGGAGATCCGGCCCGAGGACGTGGAGATGCAGGTGTTCCGCTCCTCCGGCGCCGGCGGCCAGCACATCAACAAGACCTCCTCCGCCGTCCGCCTGATCCACAAGCCCACGGGCATCGTGGTCTCCAGCCAGCAGCAGCGCTCCCAGTTCCAGAACAAGGACACCTGCTACCGGATGCTCCGGGACAAGCTGGTGCAGCTGCAGATGCAGGCCCACGCGGAGAAAATCTCCGACCTGAAGGGGGTGCAGATGAAGATCGAGTGGGGCAGCCAGATCCGCTCCTACGTCTTCATGCCCTACCAGATGGTGAAGGACACCCGCACCGCCTACGAGACCAGTAACATCAACGCGGTCATGGA
>JAFVAS010000207.1 GCA_017480395.1 Oscillospiraceae bacterium
CGAGAACCCTTGGGTTCGATCCGTGAGCACCCAAGAGGCCGAGCCGATGGCGAAGGGCGATTGGCAAGTGCGAACTGATGCATGCGAGCGCAGCGAGTCGCTGCGCCTTCGGCAAGCGCTTTTGTTTTGGGTTTCGGCGGCGTCGCCGCCTCCACCCCAGGGGGATTTGACCTGCTCGGGCGGAGTGAATCCGCCCTTCGCCAAGGTTTTGCCTGCGGCAAAACGCTTGTGACGGCGCACCTGCGCCGCGGCCCAGAAGGGCCGGGATGTTGGTCTTTCCTCCAAAAGTGACGAGAACCCTTGGGTTCGATCCGTGGAAATCTGGAGGAAAAACGGCGGAATCATGCGTTTTTTGGATGCCCCATTTCGATATCGAGATTTACAGTTGTTTTTGAACACGGTATAATGTGAGTAAGCCAAATCGGATGCATGGCTCTTGTGGCGGCTTCCACATGGGCCAAAAATCGGAATCGAATCGAAGGAGGATACTGCAATGCAATATACCGTTCTCTCCCCCTGGGCGCGGGTGGACACCGCCCAGATCTGCGGCCTGAGCCCTCGGCTGGACACCCTGAATGGCAAGACCATCGGCATGTTCGCCGACCTGTTCATGGTGGGCGTGCGGATGCAGGAGAACCTGGAGGCCGAGCTGCGCCGCCGCTATCCCGACGTCAACATCAAGTATATCCGCTACACCGTGGAGACCAAGCGCATCGAGGACGACCCGGAGTTCCGGGCGGAGTTTGACGCCTGGGCCGCCGACTGCGACGCGGTGCTGTCCTTCTACGGCTGTGTGCCCTCCAGCACCCTCTTTTTGGGCTACAACAGCGCCTACATCGAGAAGCTGGGCAAGCCCGTAGTCATCGTCACCAACGAGCGGGTGTCCAGCTCCGCCCAGCGGGGACTGAAGGCCTGCGGCGTCCCCGCCCTGCGCCACATCCGCTTTGAGATGCCCCCCGACGCCATCTTCGGCCGCGCCCCGCTGGAGGTGGTGCGGGAGCAGATGGGGGATCGGCTGACCACCCTGGCCGACCAGGTGGTGGAGGCGCTGACCGCCCCCCTGACCGCCGAGGAGGCCAACCCCACCCGCCCGGAGCAGACCTACGCCGACGCCACCTTCACCGGCACCGCCGCGGAGATCAGCCGCCTGTTCTACAAGCACGGCTGGACCAACGGCGCGCCCATCGACATGCCGACCCGGGAGGCGGTGGACGAGATGATGCGGGGCACCGACCTGCCCGCGGACTATGTGGTGGCCAAGCTGCCCCCGATGATGGGCCTTGCCACGGTGGAGAAGATCGCGGTCAACGCGGTGATGGCGGGCTGCCTGCCCACCTACATGCCGGTGCTCATCGCCGCCATCCGGGGTGCCCTCGCCGAGAATATCAAGCTGGAGGCCTGGTCGTGCAGCCAGTCCACCTGGGGCCCGGTGCTGAACATCAGCGGTAAGGTGGCCCGGGATATCGGCCTGAACACCGATGGCAACCTGCTCTCCCCCTACTACAAGGCCAACGCCACCCTGGGCCGGGCCTTCAGCATGATGATGATGAACATCGGCGGCGTGCGCCCCGGCTTTGAGGACCTGTCCGAGATGGGCCACGAGTTCCGCACCGGCTTCTGCACCGGCGACAGCCTGGAGCAGAACCCCTGGCAGCCGCTGCATATGGACTTCGGCCTGGCGGAGGAGGACTCCGCGGTCACCATGTTCTGGCCCCAGGAGCACCGCGCCCACTCCGGCAGCACCATCCCCGACTTCCTGCACTTCCTGTGCACCGTCAACCCCTACGGCTGGGAGCCGGGCATGGAGATCATCTTCTCCCCGAAGTGCGCCAAGATGTTCGCCGAGGCGGGCTGGACGAAGCAGAAGATCCTGGACTATGTGGTGGAGTACGCCCGGCGGCCCGCCTCCGAGGTGGATCTGGGCTGGCTCATCAACAACGCCCACGAGCCCGCCAACGTGCCCCTGCCCGTCTGCGACGACCACTATACCCGCACCTTCTGGACGAAGGAGCATATGTTCGTCATCGTGGGCGGCGGCCAGGCCGGGTGCTCCGTGGCGGTGCTGGGCGGCGGCGGCGACCACGGCGGCCCCTCCTGCACAAAGATCGAGCTGCCCGCCAACTGGGACGCGCTGGTGGCGGAGTACAACATCAGCAAGCCCGACTACATCGAATACTGATCCTCATCAAAAATCCCCGTCTGTTTCCGAAGCAGACGGGGATTCTTTTTAGAGAAGAGAGAAAAGAGAAGTGGTGTGCAGGCACAGAATTTTTTGCCGGGGCGCTCCAGGCGGAGCGCCCCGGCAGGGGGGAGAGAAAATGAGAAATGGAGAGATTGGAGGATTACAGCTGGCTCGCGGCGGCAAAGGCGCTGCGGATGCTGGTCTGGATGTCGGTGCCCCAGTCGGCGTCGCCGATGACGTAGAACTCCCGGGCGGCGGTGGCATACTGCAGGGCGGCGGCGCTGTTGGCCTCCACACCGCCGCAGACCACCACGTTGTCCCCCTCCAGGGTGTGGCTGACGCCCTCGGCGTCCAGATAGGTGACGGTGGTGTCGGTGACCTGGACGGTGTTGGCCTGGGTGATGCCGGTCAGGTTCTCGAACTTCTCCCAGTAGGGGGCCATAAAGCCATAGCCGTCCTCGCCCACCTTGATCCAGGCGATGGTGATGCTGTGCAGGGGGGAGGCGTCCTTGGCCAGCACCTTCTGCCGGGTGAGGCAGGTGACGTTGTGGCCGTGCTGGGCCAGATAGCAGGCGGTCTCGATGCCGGTCTCGGAGCAGCCCACCATCAGGATGTTCTTGCCGAACTGATCCTCGTGGCCGATGACGTCGTGGCAGGTGGGCAGGGCGGGGGAGCCGTCGGGGTTGTGCATACCCGCGATGTTGGGTAGCTTGGCCACGGAGCCGGTGGCGGCCAGTACGGCGTCAAAGCCCTCGGCGGTGATCTGCTCGGGGGTGGGCTCGGTGTTCAGGCGCACCTCGACGCCCTCCTTGTCCAGCTGGCGGATCATCCACAGGCGGAACTCCCTGAAGGGCCACTTGAAGTCGAAGTGATCGCCGAAGGAGAGCTGGCCACCCAGGTAGTCGGATTTCTCGAAGACGGTGACCTGGTGGCCCCGCTGGGCGGCCACGATGGCGGCCTCCATACCGGCGACGCCGCCGCCGATGACGGCTACCTTCTTGATCTTCGTGACGGGCTGCACCATGTTGCGGGTCTTCAGCTCCACGCCGAACTCCGGGTTGACGGTGCACACAGAGGTCCAGGGGGCGCGGCGGCGGCCATGGCAGCGGTTGCAGCGCACGCAGGGCCGGATGTCCTCGCCCCGCTCCTCCTGCACCTTGGTGTAGTAGTCGGGATCGGTGAACTGGCCGCGGCCGATGCTGACCAGGTCGCAGGCGTCCTCCTCCAGCAGCTGCTCCATCTCGCCGGGATCCTGGAAGCCTCCGGCGACGGCCAGGGGGATGGTGATGCCGGCGGCCTTCAGGGCCTTGACGTAGTCGATGCAGTGGTGCTGGCAGGGGGTGAAGGTGAAGCCGGTGGGGTGGGAGTCCACCATGCTCTTCTCCCGGATGGTCATCAGATCCACCACGCCCTTCTCCTGGGCCAGCTTGGCGAAGGCGATGGTGTCCTCCAGGTAGTAGCCGTCCTTCAGGCCGGGCATACCGGTGCCCTTGGGGGCCTCGCCCAGCATGATGATCTCCACGATGAACTTGCTGCCGCAGGCCTGCTTGATGGCCTCGCACATCTCCAGGGTGAAGCGGCTGCGGTTTTCCACGCTGCCGCCGTACTCGTCGCTGCGGGTATCCAGCTCGTGCTCCAGGCCCTGGGTGTTGATGGCGGCGCCGTCATAGCCCCAGCTCTGGTAGAGCCTGGCCTTCTCGGCGATGCCGGCGATGACCTCCTTGATCTGATCGACGGGGGCCGCCTGGCCGGGGGGCATAGGGATAAAGCCGTCGGCGGTCTGCATCTTGGGGGGATTGCCGCCGCCCACGCTGACGCCCCGGGGGAACTCGGGCATCAGCTGCACCACGACCTTGGAGCCGTAGAAATGTACGTCGTCCGCCAGCTGACAGAGATAGTTGTGCACGGCGGGATCGTCCAGGTTGAAGGAGAAGGAGTGGGAGAAGTCGTGCCAATGGGGCATCTTGCGCACCTGGGGCCGGAAGGCGTCGCACAGGATGACCAGGGAGTTGCCCCGGCGGGCCATCTCCCGGTGGAAGTGGATGAACTGCTCGGTGGGCCACTCCTCCGGGCCCTGGATCTGATCCGGGGCGCACTTGGGCTGGATCATGCGGTTTTTCAGGATCGCGCCGTTGGGCAGCACCAAGGGCGTGAGAAGCTTTTGATAGCGATGGCTCATGGAAATTCCCTCCTATTTGTACTCTTTTTCTATTATAAATAGATTTTCGCGCCACGTCTAATACTTATTCCGTCTTGTGCCATTCGTTTTGCGGATTACTGGGGTGAGACGCATCGATCCTCCCCGGCGAATGCCGGGGAGGATCGATACAGAATCAAAACTTAAATCATATTGGTCTTTGCCAGCGCGTCCCGCATACCCCGCTGGAGGTTCCGGGTGCCGTTGCAGTCGCCCACCATCAGGAACTGGTCGGCGGCGTCGGCGTAGCGCATGGCCTCGTCCACCTGGGCGGAGGTGCCGCCGCAGATGATGACGTCGTCGCCGGTGATGGTGTGCTCGACGCCCTCCCGGTCCACATAGGTGACGGTGCTGCCGCAGACGGACTTGGTGGTCACCTCGGTGATGCCGTGGAGCACGTCCTCATACTTCTCCCAGGCGGGGGCCATGTGGCCCCGGCCGGAGCCGTCGTTGTTGGGCTTGACCCAGGCCATGGTGATGTAGTGCAGCTTGGAGCAGTCGTGGCCGATCTCCCGCTGCCGGGTGAGCAGGGTGACCTCGTGGCCGTTCTGGGCCAGGTACATGGCGGTCTCGATGCCGGTCTCGGAGGCGCCGCAGATGATGACGTGATGGCCCAGCTCCGCCTCCTTGCCAAAGATGTCGTGGCAGGTGCGGGCAACAGGGGTGCCACTCTCGTCCCGCAGACCCTCGATGCTTCCGGGCAGGTTGGCTTTGGAGCCGGTGGCGGCGATGACGGTGTCAAAGCCCTCGGCCCGCAGCGCCTCCGGGGCGGGGGCAGTGTTCATGCGGATCTCCACCCCCAGCTTGTCGAGCTGCCGCACCTCCCAGTTCTTGAAGTCCCGCAGGGGCCACTTGAAGGAGAAGGACTCGGCGTGGCGGAGCTGGCCGCCCAGGTAGTCGGTCTTCTCGAAGAGGGTGACCTGGTGGCCCCGCTCGGCGGCCATGATGGCGGCGCGCATGCCCACCGGGCCGCCGCCGATGACGGCCACCTTTTTGGGCGCGCCGGGCCGGGTGAGCAGCCGATGCTCCTTGTGCTCGATGCCGAAATGGGGGTTGACGGAGCAGACCGACAGCCAGGGATCGGGCTGATCGGTGGTGAGGATGGTGCCGTGGCACTTGTTGCACCACAGGCAGGGGGTGATGTCCTCCCCCCGCCCGGCCTCCAGCAGCTCGCCGTAGTGGGGGTTGCTGAAGAAGGCCCGGGCCATGCCGATCAGGTCGCACTTGCCGGAGGCAATGTACGCGTTGATCTCCTCGGGGTCCTGGAAGCCGCCGATGGGCTCGGTCAGGATGCGGCACCCCGCCTCCTTGAGGGCGACGGAGTAGCCGATGCAGGGGTGCTCCCCCTTCTGGAAGGTGTAGCCCGTGGGGTGGGAGATGCACATGTCCTTCTCCCGCAGCTGGATGATGTCCACCACGCCCTCCGCCAGCCTGGCGAATTCGATGGTGTCCTCGATGGTGTAGCCGATGGGGTTCTCGCCGGTGTAGCCCATGGGCTGCTCGCCGTGGCACTGCACCTCGGTGATGAAGCTGGGCCCCAGCACCCGCTTGATCTCCCGGTAGGCGTCCAGCACCAGCCGGGTGCGGTTTTCCACGCTGCCGCCGTAGGCGTCGGTGCGCTCGTTCTCGTGGGGGATGAGGATGGAGTCCACCCGCATGGTCACGCCGTCATAGCCCAGATCGCGGTAGTGCTTGACCCGGGCGACAAACTCGTCGATGACCTCGCCCATCCGCTCGGCGGGGAGGGGATCGACCTTGATGCCCTCCCCGCCGCCGGGAATGTGCAGAAAGCCGCCGTGCTGGGAGAAGCCCTGGGGGAACTTCAGGTCGGTGGAGAGGATGAGCTTGGAGCCGAAGAAGTGGATCTCGTCGGCGAGCTGACAGATGTAGTTCTCCACCGCGGCGTTCTCGGTGTCAAAATACTGCATGTGCCCAAAGTCGGCCCCCTTGCCCTTCCGGGGGTGGGGGTGATCCCACTCGGCCAGGGTGACGATGGCGGCGCCGTTGCGGGCCAGGGCGCTGTAAAAGCCCAGATAGCCCTCGGCGGGGAAGTCCTCCGGGCCCTGGAGGAAGTGGGGGGAGGCGTTGGGGAAGACGGTGCGGTTTTTGAGCACTGTGTTGCCGATGCGCAGGGGGGAGAGGAGGGCGGCATAGCGTTTGCTCATGGGAAGGCTCCTTTCTGGCTAATTTACATAATACTATATTATTTCTTCTTTTTCCGGCCGCCCGACCTGGCGGATTTCGTCTTGACGGGCTTGTCCCAGCTCTCTATCTCCTTCTGGATGCCGTAGAGGAGGAGGAAGGACAGGGCAACCCCGGCGGCGAAGGGATACCAGAGCTGCCCCGCCTGCCGGGCGGCGAAGATGGTGACGATGTTGAGCAGGATGCCGGCATAGGCCATGTACTGGCAGTTCTTCACGTCGCCGCCCCGCCGGGCGTTGAGGCCGCCGACGATCTCCACAAAGGAGACGATCAGGCCGACGATCATATAGGCGGCCATCAGGCTGATGTTGACGTTGGGGTCCTCCTCCCCGTCGAGGAGGATTTTGAAGACGGAGAAATAGACCACGCTCAGCAGGCTGGCCGCGCCGACCAGGGCGTACAGGGTGCCGCTGAACCGCAGCAGGGGATGCAGTTTCATAGAGAGGGACTCCTTTATTATCATATGATTTATTATGATAGCACAAATTCCGCAAAATGGGAAACCTTCCGGGCCAAAAGGGGATGTATTTTTTGCATGGCTCCATCCCTTTTTCCTCCGCGGCGGAGGGATGCAGAAAGTCGATGGCCCCTTGCGATACTGGCATTGGACAAAGCCGGGGATTGTCAGTAAAATATAATTGTGAGGAATCAGCCCGGAAAACTTAGTCAAAAATGACGAAAGGAGCCCCGACATGAGTAAGAAGTATCAGCACCTGCTCTCCCCGCTGCGCATCGGCAGCAAGGTGGTCAAAAACCGCATGACCGCCGCCAACTACAAGAAGCATTTTATCCAGGGCGGGGAGGAGTACCCCACCGAGAACGTCATCACCCACTTTGTCAACAAGGCAAAGAACGGGGCGGCCATCGTCTGCTTCCCCGGCATCGAGTTCGCCTCCCGCGTCCCCGGCGACCACTATATGCCCCCCTACAACGTCTCCAACAACTTCAACCAGCACTATGTCTGTCAGGTGGCCGACGGCATCCACCTCTTCAACGGCCTGTGTCTCGCGCCGCTGATGCTCAACCTGCCCATGACCGTGGGCTCCTCCTTTGAGCCGGGCAAGATGCCCGAGTTTTACGATGTCTCCGACGGGGTGCTGAGCATGTACATCATGGGCGACCCCTTCTGCGAGATGTTCGGCCAGCACTACTCCAAGCCCTATCCCGTGGAGGCCCTGAAGGACGCCGCCCGGGTGACGGTGGAGCAGTCCCTGCTGCTGAAGAGCCTGGGCATCGACGGCATCATCATCGGCAACACCCGCTTCCTCAGCCCCCTGACCAACAAGCGCAGGGACGAGTACGGCGGCTCCCTGGAGAACCGGATGCGCTTCATCATGGACGTGTGCCGGGCGGTGAAGGAGGCCTGCGGCCAGGACTTCATCATCTCCACCAACATCACGGTGCCGGAGCCCCAGGAGGGGGGCTGGACCCTGGAGGACGCCATCGAGGCCTGCAAGATGCTGGAGGGCCTGGCGGACATCGTGGGCATCTACGGCGATGAGATCGATCCCCGCCACGTCACCCAGTTCGAGCCCAAGATGCCCTATGCCGAGGCCTGCGCCGCCATCCGCGCCGGCATTGCCGACCGGCCCAACCGGGTCATCATCGAGACCATGGGCGGCTACACCGACCCCGACGACATGGAGGAGATCATCGCCAACGGCACCGCCGACCTGATCTCCATGGCCCGGGCCTTCATCGCCGACCCGCAGTTCGGCACCAAGGTCTACGAGGGCCGCGCCGAGGACATCACCCCCTGCCTGCGCTGCAACAAGTGCCACCGCTCCGGCGGCAGCGATCCCTGGATCGACTCCTGCTCCGTCAACCCGACCTGGGGCTATGAGCACAAGATCAAGCGCCTCTTCGACGACCCCACCGGCGTCAAGCGGGTGGGCATCGTGGGCGGCGGCCCGGCGGGCATGCGCCTGGCCATCATGCTGCGGGAGCGGGGCCACCAGGTCGATCTGTATGAGAAGACCGATGCGCTGGGCGGCCTGCTCAAGTGCGCCAAGGGGGTCAGCTTCAAGTGGCCGCTGGACAGCTACAAGGACTATCTGATCCGCCAGACCTACAAGCACGGCGTCAACGTCCACCTGAACTGCGCCCCCACCGTGGAGCAGCTGAACCGGGAGGAATTTGACTATGTGGTGGCCGCCGTGGGCTCCGAGCCCGCCATGTCCCCCATCCCCGGTATCGACGCCCCCAACGTCATCTCCGCCGTGGACGCCTATGCCAACCTGGACAAGCTGGGCCACAACGTCGTCGTCGTGGGCGGCGGCGAGATCGGCGTGGAGACCGGCATGCACCTGAGCGAGCAGGGCTTTGCCGTCACCGTGCTGGAGATGACCGGCACCCTGGCCGCCGACTGCACCCCGACCCACTACCGCTCTCTGTTCATCCGCGCCTGGGAGAAGGACGAGGCGGAGCACGGCCTGAAGATGCTGACCAACGCCAGGGTCACCGCCATCTCCTCCGAGGGGGTCACCTATGTGGACGCTGAGGGGGCGGAGACCACCGTCCCCGCCGACACCGTGGTCATCTCCGCGGGCATGAAGCCCAAAATGGACGAGGCCCTGTCCTACGCCGCGGCGGGGGACAGCTTCTACCTGCTGGGCGACTGCAAGAAGGTGGCCAACCTGCTGACCCTGAACAAGGCGGCGCTGGGTCTGGCCGGACTCATTTAAGACAACCGATTCGTTTTCCTCTCTCTCCATGGGCGTCCCGGCCATTTTTGGCCGGGGCGTCCGCTTTTGCCCGGAGAATTGCCCCCACGCCCCCTTGCGCGGCGATTTGAAGTTTGCTATAATACTTTTTGCAGAATTTTACGGGCCAGACGTCGGCGGACGGCTCCGGCGGGAGGTTTTGGGATGAACATTGAACAGCTTCAGCGCTTTCTGGTGGTGGCGGAGTGCCTGAATTTCACGGCGGCAGCGGAGCGGCTGTACATCGGCCAGTCCACCATCAGCCGCCAGATCGCCTCCCTGGAGCAGGAGCTCGGCGTGGTGCTGCTGATCCGGGGCCCCCGCTCCGTGGAGCTGACCAAGGCGGGGGAGGTCCTCTACCGGGAGGGCACCAAGCTGCTCCAGCACATGGACCGGGTCCGGGATCGGGTCATCGAGGCCGGGAAGGGCGTGGACGGCAAGCTGCGCATCGCCACGGTGCCCGCCTATTTCTCCAGCCTGAACGCCATCTCCCTGCGGCTGATGGAGACCTACCCCAACCTGAAGCTGCGGCTGAGCTATTCGAAATACCTGAACGTATGTCAGGACATCGAGATGGGGGGCGCGGACATCGGCGTGTCCTACTCCTTCCTCGACCCGCTGGACGAGCGCTATGAGTCCATCGCCCTGGAGCCGTCCCGGTTCTATGTGGTGTGCCGCAGGGATCACCCCCTGACCGTGGGGCATGAGAACGGCATCTACCAGGACGAGCTGCGGGACACCGACATCATCTTTGGCCGCAACAGCATGCTGATGATGAGCAACCCCCAGCCCTACCGCGGCGACCCCCAGATCCCGGAGGCGGCGGACGACCGCTCCATGGAGGGGGATCTGGTCACGCTCCAGCACAGCGACCAGATCATGATCCTGCCCGGCTGCTCCATCCAGGCCACCCACAACAACCTCGCCGCCATCCCGATCCTGGATGAGCACCTGCTGCACCAGGTCATCCTGTTCTACCGCAGGGACTCCATCTCCAGCACGACCCAGCGCTTTCTGGAGATCGTGCACAGCTACCTGGAGGCCCAGAACGCAGGACGGTGAACCCCAGACGCAGACAGCTCCCGAAGCGATGCTTCGGGAGCTGTTTTTTGCTGCTTCTACGGGTGTGCCCTCTCCGGCACGGCTGCGCCGTGCCACCTCCCCCAGAGGGGGAGGCAAGGGGAAAGCGGTTCTTTTAGGCGTTGTTGCCCGCGGCGTAGCCGCTGCGCATGGCGCCCTGGACGGTCTTGATGGCCTCGGCGTCGCCGATGACGGTGGTCTCGGTGCCGGGGGCGTAGAAGGCGTAGGCTTCGTCCTTCTTGGAGCGGGTGCCCACGGCCATGACCACGGTGTCCGCCTCGATGGTGTGCTCCACGCCGTCCTCGTCCTTGTAGCTGACCCCGGCGTCGGTGATGCCGGTGACGGTGGCCTTCAGGATGGAGGAGAAGCCCTCGGTGGCCTCCCAGGCGTCCCGCACCATGTTGTAGTAGTGGATGGGGGTGGCGTCGGCGGCCAGCATGTCCCGCATCTCCAGCACGGTGGAGGGGTGGCCCTGCTTGGCCAGGAACATTCCGGCCTCCACGCCGATCTCGCCGCCGCCGATGACGACCACCTTGCCCTTGACCCGCTCGGGGTTCAGGAAGGCGTCGATGCCGGTGATGACGTTGGCGCGGTCGTGGCCGGGGATGGGAATGACGATGGGGTCAGCGCCGATGGCGACGATCACCTTGTCATAGCCCTTCAGCTCGCCGGGCTTGACCTCGGAGTAGAATTTCACGTCGATGTTGGGGTTCTCCAGGGTCTTGCGCACCATGTAGTCCTTGAAGAGCTTCAGCGTCCACTTGAAGTCGGGGACGCTGGCGGGGATCAGCTGTCCGCCCAGCTCGCCGTTCTTCTCGAAGAGGGTGACCTTGTGGCCCCGGTTGGCGGCCACCTGGGCGGCCTCCATCCCGGCGGGGCCGCCGCCGATGACGGCGATGTTGCCGGGGGTGACCACGGGGGCGGGGGCCATCTTGCGCAGCTGATGCTCCAGGCCGTACTCCGGGTTGACGGAGCAGGTGGAGAGGTAGGGGCCGTGGATGGTGTTGACGTGGCACTTGTTGCAGCGCAGGCAGGGCACCACGTCCTCCCCCTTGCCCTCATAGGCCAGACGGCCGAAGTTGGGGTTGGAGATCCAGGCCCGGGCGCCGCCGATCAGGTCGGCCTTGCCCTGGGCCACGTCCCGCTCGCAGGTGTCCAGGTTGGTGAAGCCGGCGACGGTCACCACGGTGATATTGGTGCCGGACTCCTTGACGGCG
>JAFVAS010000208.1 GCA_017480395.1 Oscillospiraceae bacterium
GCATCTTGTCCACCTCGCCTCAGTCTATGCGGGGGGCGCGGCGGACAGAACCGGGAGGAGGAACGACCGTGGGAAAATCGGACGGGGGCGCGATACGGCTGGATAAGCTGCTCGCAGACACCGGCCGCTGGACGCGCCGGGAGGCAAAGGAGCTGCTGCGCCGGGGCCGGGTCACGGTGGACGGATCCGTGGAGCGGGACGGGGCGAGGAAGGTGTGCGCCGGGGAGTGCCAGGTGGCGGTGGACGGTCAGATTGTATCCTGGCAGCGCTTTCGCTACCTGCTGCTGCACAAGCCCGCCGGGGTGCTGACCGCCACCGAGGACAAACGGCAGAGGACGGTGCTCGACCTGCTCCCGCCGGAGGATCGGGATCTCTTCCCGGTGGGACGGCTGGACAAGGACACCACCGGACTGCTGCTGCTCACCGACGATGGGGCGCTGGCCCACCGGCTCCTCTCCCCGAAATACCATGTGGATAAGGTCTACGAGGCGGAGATCGAGGGGGACGTGGACGCCGCCGACGTCGCCGCCTTTGCCGCGGGGATGACCCTCTCCGACGGCACCCCCTGTCTCCCCGCCGGGCTGGAGCGCCTGGGGGAGGGGCGCTGCCGTGTCACCCTGCGGGAGGGGAAGTTTCACCAGGTCAAGCGGATGCTCGCCCAGCGAGGTCATCCGGTGACATCGCTGCACCGGGTGGCCATGGGCGCTCTGACCCTGGACCCCTCCCTGGAGGCCGGAGGCTTCCGGGAACTGGCAGCGGAGGAGGTCGCCGCGCTGAAGGGAGAATAACGATTCGTCAATTTTCACAAAATAAATGCAAAAACCTATTGAAAAATGCTAGAAGAGATGGTAAAATAACTGTGTTGCATCTTACGAGAGTGAGAAACGGGTCTGAACAGACGCCGAAAGGAAGGAGTCTTCATTATGTCCAGCCGCGTGTTCCAGGGTGTGGTGCTCCAGCTGAAGGAGAGCACCAGCCGCACCATCGGCGTGATCGACGCCAACGGCGCAGTTGTCGCCTGCACAGAGCTTTCACGGATTGGAGAGGTGATGCCCGGCGCGGTGGAGGCCGTCTTTGCCGAGCGCACCGGCATCGTGCGGCAGGACGGCTGCACCCTGAAGGCGCTGAACGGCCTGGGGGCTCAGTTCGACTACGCCGTTTTTGTCTCGGGAGAGGATGAGGCCGCCGCCACCGTCTGTTCTCTCTCCGCCGTCGCCCTCAATGGGGCCAAGAATTACTTTGAGGAGAAGCACGATAAGGCCGCCTTCGTCAAGAGCATCCTCACCGACAATATCCTGCTGGGCGATATTTACCTGCGCGCCAAGGAGCTCCACTTCGTCTCCGAGGCGTCCCGGGTTGTGCTGGTCGTCCGCCAGGAGGGCAATGTGGATGTCTCCGTGGTGGATGTGGTGCAGGGCCTCTACCCCGATCGTCAAAACGACTATGTGATCTCCATCAATGAGACCGATCTCGCCCTGGTCAAGCAGGTGTCGGAGGGCTCCTCCGGCAAGGACCTCTACAAGGCCGCCAAGGCCATTGAGGAGGCAGTCTCCGCCGAGCTGAAGATCAAGGTCGTCATCGGCATCGGCACCGTGGTCAACCATGTCCGCGACCTCGCCCGTTCCTACCAGGAGGCCCAGATGGCCATTGAAGTGGGCAAGGTTTTTGAGACCGAGCGCAGCGTCATCAACTATGAGAACCTGGGCATCGGCCGCCTGATCTATCAGCTGCCCACCACCCTGTGCGAGATGTTCCTCCAGGAGGTCTTCAAAAAGAACCCCATCGACTCCCTGGATCAGGAGACCCTGTACACCATCAACAAGTTCTTTGAGAACAACCTCAACGTCTCTGAGACCGCCCGGAAGCTCTTTGTCCACCGGAACACCCTGGTCTATCGGCTGGAGAAGATCAAAAAGCTGACCGGCCTCGACCTGCGGGAGTTCGACGATGCCATCACCTTCAAGGTGGCCTTGATGGTCAAGAAATACCTCACCTCCCGGGGCATCGATCTATAATTTGACATTTCGCAAGAGCCAGCACGGCGGTGCTGGCTCTTTTATACATTTTGCACAATTTAAAACCGAAGCTTGACGAATCTTCTGTGAACATCTATAATAAATGCAACCATAATAGGAGGGATTCTCTATGAAGAAATGGTTGTGTTTTCTGCTGGCCCTGGCCATGGTGCTGAGCTTGTCCGCCTGCGGCGGCGCGCCCGCCGCCACCAGCGTTCCGGAGCCGATGGAGTCGGCAGCGCCGGAGCCGGAGCCCGAGCCTGAGCCGGAACCCGAACCGGAGCCTGAGCCGGAGCCGGAGCCTGAGCCTGAGCCGGAACCCGAGGGCTTCTTCAATCCGCTGACCGGTGAAGCCACGGAGACCGATCTCTCCGCCAACCGGCCCTACTCCTTCCAGCTCAACACGCTGAAGAAGGCGCTGCCCCAGAGCGGTGTGAGCAAGGCGGATCTGCTGATTGAGATGTGCGAGGAGGGAGGCATCACCCGCATCATGGGCGTCTTCCAGGACATCACCGGCGTGGGCAATATCGGCACCCTGCGCTCCACCCGGGAGTATTTCCTGGCCTGGGCGATGGGGCTGGAGACCATCCACGTCCATGTGGGCGGGGAGAGCTCCGCGATCAGGGATATTCAGAACAACGGTTATAAAACGCTGGATGAGCAGAAAAACTCC
>JAFVAS010000209.1 GCA_017480395.1 Oscillospiraceae bacterium
ACGATCAGCAGCGAGACCGGCTGGCCCGCCTGCTGGTGGAACAGGAGGTGGGCCCCCTTTTGGAGGACGAGCCCTCCCTCTGGGCGCAGATGGTGACCGCCGAATTTCCCCTGACGATCCGCGTGGACGAAGCGGAGGAGGACAGCGAGGCAGCTGCGCCGCCCCCGGCGGAAGTCCCTGCCCAGGAGCCGGAGGAGACCGAACCGGCCCAGGAGCCGGAGCCCCAGCCGGAGGAGGCGATCGCGCCGGAGCCGGTGGAGCGCACCATCGGCGAAAATGACCACACCCTCTCCGGCAGCTGCGTGGCGGTCAACAACAGCACCGGCGGCATCTCCGTCGATCCGGCGGCGCTGGCCGCCTCCCTTCTGACCCAGACCATCCGGCCCGCCAGTGAGGGGCCGCAGATCCTCATCATGCACACCCACGCCACCGAGGCCTACACCATGGAGGGGGAGGATCGGTACGTCCCCACCGACACCGATCGCACCGACGACCCCAATTACAACGTGCTCCGGGTCGGGGATGAGATGAAGGCCGTGTTTGAGGAGATGGGCTTCTCCGTCCTCCACGACACCACCCTCTACGACTATCCCCAGTATACCGGCTCCTACGCCCGATCCATGGCCGGGATTCGGGCCTGGCTGGAGGAATACCCCTCCATCTCGGTGGTGCTGGACGTCCACCGGGACGCCCTGGTCGCCGACGACGGCACGGTCTTTAAGACCGTGACCCAGCTGGAGGGGCAGAGCTGCGCCCGG
Source organism: Oscillospiraceae bacterium (assembly GCA_017480395.1). Taxonomy (GTDB): domain Bacteria; phylum Bacillota; class Clostridia; order Oscillospirales; family Oscillospiraceae; genus UMGS1766. Next base: position 759 of record JAFVAS010000209.1, read on the forward strand.
GTGATGCTGGTGGTGGGCACCAACGACGGCGGACTGGATCACCCCGGCTGGCGGGACAATCTGAACCTGGCGGCCCACATCCAGCTGGAGATGACCGCCCTCTCCCCCTCCCTGGCCCGGCCCATCAACCTGCGCTCCCAGCGGTTCAATCAGCATCTGACCCCCTGCTCCCTACTGGTGGAGGTGGGCTCCAGCGGCAACACCCTCCAGGAGGCGCTGCGGGCCGCGCGCTGCTTTGCCCGCTCCGCAGGGGCGGTCTATCAGACTTTGCTGGCCCCCGGCGCGGAATGACTTTTCTTTTTCCCCGTTTCATTGTATGATAGTGGCAGGAAACAACGGGGAGGGATCGCCGTGGAGCAGATGGATGAGCGCCGGAGGACGGAGCTGGAGGCGCTGGCCGCCCAGGGGGACGCGGAGGCCATGTTTGCCCTGGGGCGCGAGCTGGCATACCGGGCCGCAGACCCGGAGACGCGGCACCGGGGGGTCGAGCTGCTGCTGGAGGCGGAGCGCGCCGGGCACCTGGCGGCGCAGTTCCAGGTGGCCCAGCTCTGTCAACAGGGCAGGGTGACGGTGCGGGACGACCAGGGTCAGCCCATCCCCGCCCGGCAGGCGGCGCTGGACCGCTATCTCCGGGCCGCCCGGCGGGGATATGTCCCCGCCCGCACCCGGCTGGAGGCACAGCTGCGCCGAAGCTATGCCGACGCCCAGCGGGAACACCTGCCCGATCTGCGCGCCTCCCGCGGCCCGCTGCGGGACGGGGCGGGACAGCCGATCCGCTTGCGCCGTACCGGCCGGTTCTCCCCGGTGTGGGCCACGCTGGAGCAGAAGAACGGGTTCAGCCGCCTCACCCTCTCCCTCTCGCTGAGGATTCCCCGCTGGGTCAGGCTCCCTGAACGGGACGCGGTGCTCCAGGCGGTGCGGCGGGGCATCCGGGACTGGGCGGGCTGGTACTCCGTCTTCGGCGGGCAGCGCCTGCAGGTGCACATCCAGCTTGACCCCCCCGGCGGTAAGGGCCGTCCCATCACCCTCATCCCCATCACCGACCGGATGGCCGACCGCCTCCGCCCGCTGATCCGCCGGTTCGGCACCCGCACCGCCAGGGATCGTCTGGAGCGGCGGCGCTCCTTCGCCATGTACGGAATGCGCTGGTCAACCCGCTCCCGGAAGCAGATTTTTCTGTTTCCCGACCCCGATCCGGAGCGGATGCGCGCCATCGTCCGACACGAGTTCGGCCACATTCTGGGCCTGGGCGACCTCTACGCCGACCCGGTGAGTCATCTGCCCGGCGTGCCCGAGGGCACCTTCTGGGAGCTGGACGCCTACGCCATCGGCCCGGGGCGCTATCACCGGGTCATGTACGATGTTGGTGCCCCGGTCTGCTCCAATGACATCGAGATGGTGCTGCTGGCCTTTTCCGAAAACCGGATGCAGCTCTTTCAGAAGCAGCACTTCTATCACCGTCTCTCCCGGGCGCTGGGGAAGGGCACCTGACACAAAAAAGCATGGCCGCCGGCTCTTTGCCGGCGGCCAAGTCTTTTTATTAGGAAACCTGCTCGCAGGAGACGGTGTAAATGACGGCGTTTCCGCTGACCTGCGGCGCGGCGGCGGGCATCGCGCCGGGGGTACCCAGGGTCTCCCGGGCGGGTGCCTTGGGCGCGGCGGGATCGACCCAGGTGCCGTTGGCCTTGGCCTGGCGCTTTTTCAAAAACTCCTCGGCCTGGTTGGGGAAGCAGATATAGCTCATCACGTCCTCGTCGCTCTGGGCCAGCTCGCCCAGCTTCGCCCGGGCGTCCTCAAACATGGTGGTGGGGGCGGAGTCCACGGCGCGGCAGTCGATGGGCGCTTCATCGCCCAGAATCTGCTTCGCCAGCTCCGGGTTCACCGGGGCGGGGGGATTGCCATACTCCCCGCGGAAGTAGGCCTTGACCTCCTTGGAAACCGCCTTATAGGGCCCGGCGATGCAGTTCATGACGGCCTGGGTGCCCACCATCTGGCTCATGGGGGTGACCAGTGGCGGATAGCCCAGATCGGCCCGCACCTTGGGAATCTCCACCAGGGCGGCGTCGAATTTGTCCATGGCCCGCATGTCGGTCAGGTTGGCGATCATGTTGGACAGCATGCCGCCGGGCACCTTGTAGACCAGGGCCTGGGAGTCGGTGGACAGGCTCTTGGGATTCAGGGTGCCGTCCTTGATATAGCCCTCCTTGATGGGCTTGAAGAAGTCGTTGACCTCCTTTATGACCTTCTCGTCGATGCCGGTCTCAATGCCCATCTGCTCCAGGGCGTAGAACATGGTCTCGGTGGCGGGCTGGCTGGTGCCGCCGGAGAAGCAGGAGGTGGCGGTGTCGATGACGTCGATCCCCGCGTCGACGGCCTTCATATAGGTCATATAGGCCATGCCGGTGGTGCAGTGGGTGTGCAGGATGACGGGCATGTCGCCGATGGCGTCCTTGATGCCCTTGATGAGGCTGTCCGCCTCAAAGGGGCTCATGGTGCCGGCCATGTCCTTCAGACAGATGGTGTCAAAGCCCATGCGCTGCAGCTCCTTGCACATCTCCACATACTTCTCCACGGTGTGCACCGGGCTCTGGGTGTAGGAGATGCAGCCGGAGGCGATGGTCTTCTCGGTGGCGAACTCCTTGGTGGCCTCCAGGGCGACCTCGATGTTGCGGAAGTCGTTCAGGGCGTCGAAGATGCGGATGACGTCGATGCCGTTCTTGATGGACAGCTCCACAAACTTTTTAACCACCGAGTCGGGGTAGTGCTTATAGCCCAGCAGGTTCTGTCCCCGTAGCAGCATCTGCAGCCGGGAGTTGGGCAGGTTCCTGCGCAGACCCCGCAGCCGCTCCCAGGGATCCTCGTCCAGGTAGCGCAGGCAGGTGTCAAAGGTGGCTCCGCCCCAGCACTCGATGGAGTAGTAGCCCGCCTGATCCATTTTGGACAGGATGGGCTCATAGACGGAGTAGGGCAGCCGGGTGGCGATCAGCGACTGGTTGGCGTCGCGCAGGATGGTTTCGGTCAACTGGACACGCATAGATGTTTCCCTCCAGAACAGGGCGCGGGGCGGTGTCCCCGCGCACAAGGCAGTTATTCCACTTGTCTGAGATTATACCACGCTTTGCGGAAAAGTAAATAGCAAGCGGGCCGAAAAATACCGATAAATCGAAATATCGCGCTTTTTGGCCCGCCTATACGCTAAAAAAGTTTTACTATTGGGAAGCTATTTTCCGAAAGTCCTTTCCTCATCCCAGCATCTTACGCCGCAGGGCGATGATGGTCTCCTCCTCCACGCCGCAGGCCCGGACAAAGCCCACCACGCCGCCGTAGTCCCGCTCCAGCCCGTCGATCAGGGAGAGCATCGCCTTGGCCGGAGTGGCGAAAAAGCGCTCGCTGCCGCCGTCGGGCATATGGGTGTGCTTGCCGTCGGGCTGCACCCCCAGCTTCATCATGCCGCTTTTCATCCGCTCGTAGACCGGGCCGAGGTAGAGCTCGCTGACGCAGTAGTCGGCGGCGATATCCTCCCTGGAGACGCCGGCGATGCTGAGCAGCACGCAGGTGAGCAGCCCGGTGCGGTCCTTGCCGGTGGTGCAATGGTAGAGGAGCACCCCCGGCTCCTTGAGGCAGATGGGCAGGGCCTCCCGGAAGAAGCGGGCGTTGTCCTCCGCCATCTCCCGGTACTGGTCGCCCCAATCGAACTCCTTTTTTTGCTGGCTCTCGTCGCCGAAGACCGCGGCACGGTGCACCAGGGACAGGGGATAATAGGCCGCGCGGCCCTGCAGCTCGTTGGGCCGCGCCAGGCGCTCCCCCTCGCTGCGCAGATCCATGGAGCCGGTGACGCCGTAGCGGATCAGGGCGTCCACATCCTCCCGGGGCAGCTCGCAGGGGGCCTCGGAGCGGAGAAAGACCCCGAACCGGGTGGGGCGGCCGCTGTCGGTGGGGAATCCCCCCAGATCGCGGCAGTTATACAGCCCCTTCAGGGGCAGGCGGCGATACTGGCTCATTGCTCCACCTCCCGATCCTTCTGGCGGATCAGCACCGTCTCGATGCCGTCAAAGGCCTGCTGGCACAGGCCCTCAAAGTCGTAGTTCTGCTCCG
>JAFVAS010000210.1 GCA_017480395.1 Oscillospiraceae bacterium
CAGACCCTGAACCAGCTGCTGGCCGAGCTGGACGGCTTTGACCCCACCAAGGGCGTCATCGTCCTGGGCGCGACCAACCGGCCCGAGGTGCTGGACAAGGCCCTGCTGCGGCCCGGACGGTTTGACCGCCGGATCACCGTGGATCGGCCCAACCTGGCCGGACGTCTGGCCACCCTCCAGGTGCACACCCGCAACATCCGCCTGTCCGAGGATGTGGATCTGCAAAAAATCGCCGCCGCCACCGCCGGTGCGGTGGGTGCTGACCTGGCCAATCTGGTCAACGAAGCCGCCCTGCGGGCGGTGCGCATGGGCCGCCAGGCGGTCAATCAGAACGACCTGCTGGTCTCCTTCGAGCTGGTCATCGCCGGTGCGGAGAAAAAGGGCACCGTGCTGACTGACAAGGAGAAGCGGCTGATCGCCTACCACGAGGTGGGCCATGCCCTGGTGGCGGCCAAGCAGAAGGGCACCACCCCCGTCAGCAAGATCACCATTGTCCCCCACACCCAGGGCGCTCTGGGCTACACCATGCAGACCCCGGAGGAGGAGAAATTCCTGGAGGATCGGGAGGAGCTGCTGGCCGACCTGCGCACCCTGCTGGGCGGCCGCGCCGCGGAGTGGGCGGTGTTCCACACCATGACCACCGGCGCCTCCAACGACATCGAGCGGGCCACCGACCTGGCCCGGAAGATGATCACCCTCTACGGTATGAGCGAAAAATTCGGCGTCATGGGCCTGGCCACCATCCAGAGCCGCTATCTGGACGGCAGCGCCGGAATGACCTGTGCCGAGGCCACCGCCGCCCAGGTGGACGAGGAGGTGCGCCGCTTCATCGACGAGGCCTATCGGGACGCGATCCGCATCCTGGAGGAGAACCGCGAGATGCTGGACAAGGTGGCGGAGTACCTGCTGACCAAGGAGACCATCACCGGGCAGGAGATGATGGCCATTCTGGAGGGCCGCGACCCCGCCCTGGTGGATAACTACGGTGCCACGCCGGAGCCGGAGAAAAAGCCCGCCGCAGCCCCCCGCCTGGAGGACGGCGTGGAGCCTCCCGCCCGGACGGTGCGCATGATCGACGAGCCGCCGGTCAATCCCTTCCTGGAGCCAGCCCCCGCCGACGCGCCGGAGGCGCCCCAGGACGGCGACCCGGATGACCCCGGAGACGGGGCGGAATAACAAAATGCCATGCGCCCGGCGCTTTTGTAAAGCGCCGGGCGCAATCGATGGATGGAGGAACATAGCATGAAGCAGGCGAAATTTGCCCCGGGCTCCTGGCGGGCCAGGGATGTGGTCGCGGAGGGAGATGTGGAGATCGGGCCGCAGAGCAGTATCTGGTTCCACACCACCATCCGGGCGGAGCTGGCCCCGGTGCGCATCGGCGCGCAGAGCAACATTCAGGATAACTGCGTGCTCCATGTGGACGCCGGGAGCCCCCTCACCATCGGGGATCGGGTCACGGTGGGCCACGGGGCGATTCTCCACGGCTGTACCATCGGGGATGAGACCCTGATCGGCATGGGCAGCATTGTGATGAACGGGGCCAGGATCGGGCGGCATTGCATCATCGGGGCCGGGGCCCTGGTGACCCAGAATACGGTGATCCCCGACGGGATGATGGCCTACGGCGCACCGGCGGCGGTGGTTCGCGCGCTGACTGAGGCGGAGATCGCCACCAACCTGGACGCCGCCCGGGAGTACATGGATTACGCCCCGGGCTATGTGCGCGCCGATCTGATGATTGAGGAGGGTGGAGATGATTGAGATTCGGGACAATGGGGCCTGCCGCGTCGAGGAGGTGCTGCCCCTCTATGCCGCCGTGGGCTGGACGAACTATACGGACCGCCCGGACATGCTCTCGACGGCCCTTGATGCCTCGCTGCTGACCCTGGGGGCCTATGACGGCGGGCAGCTGGTCGGCCTGCTCCGGGCGGTGGGAGACGGGGCCTCCATTTTGCTGGTGCAGGATCTCCTGGTTCTGCCGGACTATCAGCGCCGGGGGATCGGCACCCGCCTGATGCGCACGGCCATGGAGCGCTTTGCGGAGGTCTACCAATTCCAGCTGATGACCGACGACACCCCCAGAACCGTGGCCTTTTACCGCTCCCTCGGACTGATCCCCGCGGAGGAGCTGGGCTGCCGCGCCTTTGTGCGGGGATAGAACAGACGGTTCTGCAAAAAATGCCCGGTCAAAAAGACCGGGCATTTTTTTCGTGATAGGGACATACCGTCAGAGAATAAGCTATTCCATCTGCCAAAGGAGATGAGAATATGCTGCCAATTTTGACGCTGTTTCTGATGCAGAGCGGGGTGCTCTCCCTGCGCATGACCACCTCGGCGGGCTCCTTCCCCCGTCCGCTGAAGGCGGCGGAGGAGCAGGAGCTGCTGCAGCGGAGCGCGGAGGGGGATCAGGAGGCCCGGAACAAGCTGATTGAGCATAATCTGCGCCTGGTGGCCCATATCGTTAAAAACGGGTGATGCAAAAGGAGAATTTTTCCCTTGTGTAGACTACGTCGCGGGAGGTGCCCATGGTCAAATAGATCTCAAGGTGAATGCTGGATTTTGTGCTGTCTGATTTGACGATGACGTGATCCAAAATCGTCGTCATGAGCTCCGAATCGATGCCCTCCTGGAAAGACAGCTCCTGCTCAAGGAGGCTCCTGATTTTCCGCAGATCTTCGGCGGAACGGCGCGTTTTCGCCTCCTGCTGACGAAGCGCCGCTATTTTGGCTTCGATCTGTTCGATTTCCTCGTTACAGCCATCGTTCCTCCCTTTGAATTCTGGGATAGGAATTGCCCCCGCCATGCTCAGCTCGAGCAGGCGGTCTTTTTTTGCGCGGATGGCGGACCGCTCGGCCTCCATGCGCAGGATGTCCCCGGCGTAATCATGGTCATTCGGAGCGGACTCGATCAGCGCGACCACGGTATCCACAATTGTCTGCTTGCTGATGCACAGCTCGTCAAAGAGTTTTGCCAGGATGGCATCAAGCTCCGTTGTCCGCACCTGCGGTGACGAACACCCGGCGCGGCCCCGCTGGCGGTAGACCTTGCAAGTCCAGAATTCCGTTTCTCCCTTCGCGCTTCTCAGCAGCTGACGGTGATAGGTGGTCTGGTGTGCTTCGCAGATGATTTTGCCGCTGTATGGATACCGATTGTGATACGCCGCCCCGCTGGCGTGGGCCTTCGCCGCACTGCTGCGCTGCTGATACAAGGCGTTGGCGCGATCCCACAGCTCCTCGGAGACGATGGCGGGAATGTTGGGATCGGGATACATCACCCATTCGGATTCGTCCAGAAATACCTTGCGTTTGGTTCGGTAATCTACGACCCGGCTCTTGTTGCCGCAGTACCAGCCTTTATACTTGGGATTTGTGAGAATGTGTCGGATGGTGAGCACATTGAACGTATTTCCCAGGCGGCTTGAGTAACCCTCGTCATAGAGTATCTGCGAAATACGGCGAACCCCGATCTTTTGATTGGCATACAGATCGAAGATTCGCCGGACGATCACAGCTTCTTCCTCGTTGACGGTCAGAACGCAGTTCTTTTTGTTGTATCCCCACAGCCGGTCATTGCCGAGCACATGGCCGTTTTTGATGGACTGACGGTAGCCAAAGTGCAGCCGCTCTGAGAGCTTTCGCACCTCATCCTGTGCCACACCTGCCATGATCACGAGTCGGAACTCGCTGTCTGGATCCAACGTGTTAATGTTGTCGTTCTGAAACAGCACCCCGACGTCATGCTCCAAAAGCGCCTGGGTGTACTGGATGCTGTCCAGCGTGGAACGGGAGAAACGGGAGATCTCCTTCGTGATGATGAAGTCAAAGCGTCCTTCCTTGGCATCTCGAATCATTCGGTTGAAGCTGTCCCGCTTTTTTGTGCTCGTCCCGCTGATGCCCTCGTCAACATATCCGGGGACATATGTCCAATGGGGCTGGGACTGAATGAATTCGGTGTAATACTGCACCTGATTTTCGAGGCTGTTAAGCTGTTCGTCCTTATCGGTGGAAACCCTCGCGTAAAATGTCACCCGGAGGGGAAGGTCAAAAATCGTTTTCCCGCTGCGCATCTCCGCGCGTGTTTTCAAGATATTCATGTGCGGTCACCCTCCTGGTTCGCGTGCGTTGGAGCTCGAAGGAACGCTGGAAGATCCATGCTGGAATGTACCAGATCTGCCGCTCTGGAGTAGGTGGATTCCGAGATCAGTCCACCCTCGTACACACGGCGCAAAAGCAAGGTAATGATTTCCCGCTGTACATGCTCCATCTGATCACCTCTTTTATGCGTATGTGGTTTTGTTAAAAATAATGCCGCTTCATATAGGATTTATATCTTTTCGTGAACGGTGAAACCATGAATTGTGAGATATACTAAGAGATGGAACGCCGCCGGTAATTGACAAAGTACGCAAATTAGAGTATGATATGACGGTAAGAGTAGAATGAATGAATATAACGGGCGACCCCATGATAAGCCCCTTGCCGTTGAGTGTGGGAATTGAAGAAAACGCATTGCGCAGAGGGCGGATTTCCTTGGAATTGACGCGCCCACCGGAATCCTTGCGGCGAAACGGGAGGATGAGGTGCCGCTTCCTTCAGGGGGATTTGCAGCGCGAATGCGGATTCCTGGAATTGACAACGCGTTGGATTTTCTTGAAATGAGGTTAGATCGAATTCAACCATGCGGATGAGTGGCTGAACCAGAATCCCTTTGGATCGGTTTGTGAAAAGAGAATAAAGCGGATGGGATAGACGAGGAGAAAAGACTCAGCGATTCTCGAAAAAGGCAGATTATCTTCTTCGGAAAATGATCGTAGCATTTGGATATAACATACAGGTAAGCTTGAAATAAGTGTGGCTTGAGCATCCAGTTCGTTTTGCTTGGGGATTTCGGCTCACTGTTGTCACTGGGTAGACAGAACACCAAGCCTGTAAGCGTGATTCAGGCCTGGTGTTCTTTATTTTATAGGCCAGGTTAAGCCATGGCGATGCCGCCATCGAATTCAATGCCAAACGACTGGATCAATACGGTGAATTGGCGTCAAAGGGGCCGGTTGGCTTCTTTTGTTTGCCGGGTCAGCGTATTTCGCCCTGTGCCGGAGCGGTCTTCGGTGCAGAATATAGAGATCAATATGAATAGGGTGTAAACAAATGGAAAAACGAATCGTTCGATTCAGCCCGCCCGATGTGGGTGAGGCCGAGATACAGGAGGTCGCGCAGGCGCTGCGCTCCGGTTGGATCACCACGGGGCCTAGAACCAAGCTGTTTGAGCGGCCGTTGGCGGCGTTTATCGAGAC
>JAFVAS010000211.1 GCA_017480395.1 Oscillospiraceae bacterium
GGTCTTCTCCATCATGCGGTTGATGGCCTTGACGATCCAGAAGACCACAAAGGCGGTGATCAGGAAGACGATGATGGCGTTGATGACCGCGCCGATGCCGAAGCCGCCGGGGGCCCACTCCGCAAAGGTGGAGTTGGGGATGGCCAGGCCGATGATGGGGGTCAGCAGGTTCTCCACGATGGCGGTGACGATGGCGGTGAAGGCGCCGCCGATGACCACGCCGACGGCCATGTCGATGACGTTGCCGCGCAGGATGAATGCCTTAAATTCGTCGAGCCAGGAGGGTTTTTTCATAGTGATAACTTCCTTTCTGTTTTCTTTCTCTGGGGTGGGTGGGATCGTTATATTTCAGCCCTGGGGCGGAATATACGTGTTGGCGCGCGCCAGCGTCTCCTTGCCGCCCATGTATGGGCGCAGGGGGGCGGGAATGCGGACGGTGCCGTCGGCCTGGAGGTTGTTCTCCAAAAACGCGATGAGCATCCGGGGGGGCGCGACGCAGGTGTTGTTCAGAGTGTGGGCCAGGACGGTGCGGGGCTTGGTGACGGTCTTGCCCTTCTTGTCGGTGGCGGTGTAGCTCTCCTTGTAGCGGATGCCCAGCCGCCGGGCCTGGGCGTCGCCCAGGTTGGAGCAGGAGCAGACCTCGAAGAACTTCTGCTGCCGGGGGGACCAGGCCTCGATGTCGCAGCTCTTGACCTTCAGATCGGCCAGGTCGCCGGAGCAGCACTCCAGCTGCCGCACGGGGATGTCCAGGGAGCGGAACAGCTCCACCGAGTTGCGCCACAGCTGCTCATACCAGTTCATGGAGTCCTCCGGCTTGCAGATGACGATCATCTCCTGCTTTTCAAACTGGTGGATGCGGTAGACGCCCCGTTCCTCCAGGCCGTGGGAGCCCTTCTCCTTGCGGAAGCAGGGGGAGTAGGAGGTCAGGGTGAGGGGCAGGCTCTCCTCCGGGATGATCTGGCCGTTGAACCGGGCGATCATGGAGTGCTCGCTGGTGCCGATGAGGTAGAGGCTGTTGCGGGGGTCCTTGTTCTCCCCGTCCTCGATCTTATACATCATGGCGTCCATCTCGGGGAAGGACATGACGCCCTCCACCATCTCCCCCCGGATCATGTAGGGCGGGATGACGTAGGTGAAGCCCTTGTCGATCATAAAGTCCCGGGCGTAGGCCAGCACCGCCTCGTGCAGCCGGGCGATGTCCCCCAGCAGATAGTAGAACCCGGTGCCGGAGACCCGCCGTGCGGAGCTGAGATCCAGACCGTTGAAGGCGGCCATGATATCCGCGTGGTAAGGGATTTCGAAGTCGGGCACGGTGCACTCGCCAAAGCGCTGCACCTCCACATTGTGGCTGTCATCCGGGCCGATGGGGACGCTGGGGTCGATGATGTTGGGGATGACCAGCATGATCTCCCGCACCTTCGCGGCCAGGGTCTCGGCCTCGACTTCCAGTTTTTCCCTCTCCTCCGCCTCGCGGGTCACCTGGGCCTGGAGCTCGGCGGCCTGCCGCTCCAGCTCCTGGGCCTGCTCCGGGTTTTTCTTTGCCATGCCCTTGAGCTGGCCGATCCGCTTGGAGAGGGCGTTCCGGTTGGCCTGGAGGGCCTCGGCGGCCTGCTTGGCCTCCAGCTGCCGGGCGTAGAGGGCGATGACCTCGTCCACCAGGGGCAGCTTCTCCTCCTGGAATTTGTTGCGGATGTTCTGTTTCACAATCTCCGGGTTCTCCCGGACAAATTTGATGTCTAACATGGGTGTTTGCTTCTCTCCTCAATGTTCAAGTTTCCTGATTTGCGTATCCCCGTTTTTTCAGGGCGGACAGGGCGTCCAGCAGGTCGTTCAGGTCGTCCACGCCGTAGTATTCCAGCTCCAGACGGCCCTTTCGCTTGCCGGTGACGATTTTGACCCTTCGGCCCAGCTTGTCCCCCAGCTCCTTGGCGGCGACGGCGGCGTAATCCACCGATGCGGGGTCTTTTGGGGCCTGTTTCGGCTCCTTTTTGGGGGTGTTGAGGGCCTTGACCAGCGCCTCGGTCTGCCGCACGGAGAGGTCCTCCTCCGCGATCTTCTCCGCCAGCTTCTGCTGCGCGGCGGGATCTTTTACCCCCAGCAGCGCCCGGGCGTGGCCGGCGGAGATGCGTCCGTCCTCCACCATGGCCTGGATGGGCTCGGGCAGGTGGATGAGCCGCAGGGCGTTGGCCACGGCGGGGCGGGACTTGCCCACCCGCTCGGCGCACTCCTCCTGGGTCAGGCCGAACTCCCGCATCAGCTTGTCATAGCCCGCGGCCTCCTCAATCGGGTTTAAGTCCTCCCGCTGGAGGTTTTCGATCAGGGACAGCTCCATGACCTTCCGGTCGTCTGCCTCAATTACCAGCACCGGGATCTCGGTCAGTCCCGCCTGCCGGGCGGCCCGCCAGCGGCGCTCGCCGGAGATGATCTGATAGTATCCCGTCTGGAGCAGGCGGACGGTGATTGGCTGGAGGACGCCGTGGGTGGCGATGCTGTCCGCCAGATCGGATAGGGCCTCCGGGTCGAACTGTTTTCGCGGCTGGGCGGCGTTGGGCTCCACCTTGGCGATGGGGAGGGTTGTTACGCCGCTGCTCTCCGCGCTGTCCAGCACCGAGGGGGTCCCGCCCAGCAGGGCATCCAGCCCCCGGCCCAGGCCGGAGCTTGTCTTTTTTGCCATATCTCTTCTCCTGTCATTTGGAATGTTTCACGTGAAACAGGGGTTTATTTCTTTTTGAAGCCGGTCTGCTTCGCCCGGGAACATTTGGCCCGCAGGTAGGGCAAAAACCCGGTCAGGCCCACGGTGTCCTCCAGCCGGAGGATGGACCAGTGATCCTCTCGGTCGGTGAAATAGAGGTAGTCGCCGTGGCGGGCCAGCTTGGTGATCTCCTCATAGCGGATGTTCTGCTGGGAGAGACTGATGCGGTTCACCACCGCCACGCCCTGGGGCCAGAAGACCATCTGCTGGCCGATGACCTCCGTCTGATAGCGGGACGCGAAGCGCTCCGCCTGCATGCCTGCCAGGCGCTTGGGGGAGTTGGCCCGCAGAAACAGCGCGACTCCACCCACCAGCCAGGCCATCCACGCCTCAAAGCTCAGGTGCAGCATGTAGAGCACCGCGCCGAGCAGGACGAAGAAAATGCCGAGGGCCAGGTAGAGCACCATAAACACCGGGTTGACCAGCTCCTTGCCGCAGGCGATCAGGCCGTCCGGATCCGTCTGTGTGTTGATCAGGTAGTCCGGCTCCAGATTGACAGGAAGGGATGTGGTTTGGGTTTCTACTCGATCTTCCATCAGTCTCGCTCCAGGAGCTCCTGAGCCAGCGCCTGATAGGCCGCCGCCCCCTTGCTCCACTTGTCATAGGCCAGCACGGGCTTCCCGTGGCTGGGTGCCTCGGCCAGGCGGGTGTTCCGGGGAATGACGGTGGCATAGACCTGCCCCCGGAAGTGGCGCTTGACCTCCTCCGCCACCTGAATGCTCAGATTGGTTCGTCCGTTGTACATGGTCAGCAGCACACCCTCCACCGCGATGGACGGATTCAGCCGCCGCTTGACGATGCGCAGGGTGTTCATCAGGTCGCTCAGCCCCTCCAGCGCGTAGTATTCGCACTGTACGGGAATCAGTACGCTTCTTGCCGCCACCAGACCGTTGAGTGTCAGCAGCTCCAGAGAGGGCGGACAGTCGATCAGGATGTAATCGTAGTGCTCCTCCACGGTGTCCAAGGCGTCGGAGAGCAGGAACTCCCGGCGATCCAGGCCGACCAGCTCGATGGCGGCTCCGGCCAAAGCCTTGTTGGAGGGGAGCAGGTCGCCATAGGGCGTTTTGACGACGGCGGAGGCACAGGGTGCGCCGTTGACCATTACGTCGTAGACGTTGGGGGAGACGGTATTTTTGTCCGCGCCAAAGCCGGAGGTGGCGTTGCCCTGGGGGTCAAAGTCCACCAGCAGCACCCGCTTGCCCGCATCGGCCAGGGCAGCGGCAAGGTTGACGGCGGTGGTGGTCTTGCCCACGCCGCCCTTTTGGTTGGCCACTACGATTCGCTTTGCCATTGGTCTGCCTCCGTCTGCCTGGGATTGGTTCGGTTAGACTTATATTATAATATTATTCTTCTTTCATTGCAAGGGCTAATGCCCATGGGAATAGAAAAAACAAAAAATGGGGAATGTTTCACGTGAAACATTCCCCGCTGTCACATCACCTGTTCCTCGCCCACCGGGATTCTGACCGTCAGGGTCAGCACCCCGTCCCGCTGGGTCTGCTCCCGGGTGGCGGGCACCCCGGCGGACTGCATCAGCCGCACCGAGCGGTCAATGGTGTTGAGAAAGAACCGGATGTCCCGGATATGGTAGACCGGCGTCCGGCGTTCGACGGGTTTCGACGGCGTTTTTGCCGGGGCAGGCCCGTCCGCCACCCGGGGGGACAGCAGCTTTTCGATGTAGGCCTCGGTCCTGGCCACGGTGAGCTGGTGCCGGGCGATGTGCTCCGCCGCCTCCAGCCGCTGCTCCGCCGGCAGCCGCAGCAGGGCCCGGGCGTGCCGCTCGGACAGTCCGGCGCGCTGCACCACCGCGATGACATCCGGGGCCAGCTTGAGCAGCCGCAGCTTGTTGGCGACGGCGGACTGGCTCTTGCCCACCTTGCGGGCGGCCTGCTCCTGGCTGAGCCCGTGCTGGACGATGAGCCGCCGGAGGGCCACCGCCTCCTCCATAAAATCCAGATCCCGGCGCTGTAAATTCTCCACCAGGGCCAGCAGGGCCGACTCCGTGTCGTCGGCGTCCACCAGAATGCAGGGCACCGTGGGCAGGCCCACCATCCGCGCCGCCCGGAGCCGCCGCTCCCCGGAGATCAGCTGATAACGCGAGCCCCGGGCCCGGACGCTGAGGGGCTGCAAAATGCCGTGCTCCGCGATGGAGGCGGCCAGCTCCTCCAGCCCCTCCCGGACGAACATGGTGCGGGGCTGGTTGGGGTTGGGAACGATGCTCTCCACCGGCAGGAAGAGCACCCGCTGGCTGTCGAACAGGCCCGAATTGCGTCTTGCTGTCATGTTCATCACCTCTTTCGCGTAGAGTATACCAAAATATGGTAATCACAAACGCGGGAAAATCGTCGGGGAAGGATAAAAAAGCCGCCGATTCTTTGAAAAATCGGCGGCACGGGCGGAAAATAGTTTGGAAAACGCGATTGTCGAAGGGGATCGGACTTTGCGCAAAGGTTTCGGGAAATGGATGAAAAGGCGGGGAAACGGAACTTTCTGGCGGGAAATAACGCGAGTTGCAAAGCGGGGCCTGAAATGTTATAATGTCGAAAATTGCGTTCTATCTGGATCGGAGGAGGGGACGACTTGGACGAGCTGGAATACACCGGCACAACGCCGGAACCGCTGCCGCCGGAGCCGGCTGCACCGCCGGACCCGGCGGAGGAAAACCGCTGGGTCATGCGCAACCTGCGCCGCCGCTATTCCCGGATCGGCAGGGCCTTTCTGGCCTTTCTGGTGGTGCTGCAGGGCGTGGGAACGCTGATCTACTTCATCCCGGGCATTGAGGCGCATCCGCTGCTGGAGGAGCTGGCGGTCTATGTCCTGGGCTACGGCCCGGCGATATTGGTGCTCTGGCTGATTCTGCGCAAGCTCCCCAAGGGGACGTCCCCGGGGATGCGCATGAGCGTGCCGGTTTTTCTGCGCACGGCGGTGGTGAGCATCGGCCTGATCTACCTCTTTGGCGAGGCCACCGACTACATCATCTCCGCCCTGGAGTGGATCACGGGGCTGCCCACGGGGGATCTGCTCCAGAGTGCGGCGGACAGCATGCCGGGCTGGGTCTTTGAGATCACCAGCGACATCTGCGCCCCGGTGGTGGAGGAGCTGATCTTCCGCAAGATCCTGCTGGACCGGCTGCGCCCCTTCGGCGATATGCCCGCCATCCTGATCAGCGGCCTGGCCTTCGGGCTGTTCCACATGAATCTCTACCAGTTCTTCTACGCCGCGGCGCTGGGCATCCTCTTCGCCGGGGTGGTGCTCAAGACGGGCAAGATCTGGCACAGCATGCTGCTCCACGCCATCGTCAACTCCGGCACCTCCCTCATCGGCTATCTGGCCGGACTGGGGGACATCTGGGAGACGGCGATGACGGTGCTCTACTGGGTGCTCATCGCGGCGGCGGTCCTGCTGGTGCTGCGGCACTGCCGCTCCTATCGCTTCGCGCCCCCGCAGTATCCCGCCACCAACCGCCAGGCGATGGTGGCCATCGTCCAGAGCGTGGGCATGTGGGTGGCCTTTGTCATCACCTTCGCCATCAGCGTCTGGATCATCTTCTACGTTTAGACTTGAAACGGACAAAAAGCAAAAAAATCCCCATCCGGGCATCGGATGGGGATTTTTGCTTGGCTATGGTTCTGTGCCGATCAGCTGTACAGGGCGCGCATGAAGACGGGATAGCCCTCGTCCACGATGTTGACCACCCGCTTGACCAGGTTGGTGCACTCCTGGCCGCAGGTCTCGTCGTCGATATAGGCGTCGATCTGGGCCACGACGTCGCAGTCATCGTCCAGGTAGAACTTGACCCAGCGGTACTTCTTGTTCAGCTCGTTGCAGGCGATGATGCCGGCGGCCATCAGGTTGCCCTTGAAATTGGCGATCTCCCAGCACTTGAAGCAGACCAGCGGGTCGCCGTCCTTGTCGAAGAAGACGAAGACGGGGATGGTCTTGAGGTTATCGCCGGTATAGATGACCTTGACCACGTTGTCGCGCACGTCGGTGTACTTGATGCCCTGGTTGTCCATGTAGTGCATGTAGAGATTCTTGTAGTTCGCCATGATGAAACACCTCGTTTGAAAAATAGATTTTCTTCTCTCAGAAGGGCGGCGGCGGGCCGCCTCGTCAGTATGGTTCTATTCTACAACCCAGCCGGGGGTTACGTCAATAAAAAAGGATAGAAAAAAGATTAGAAAATCATGAAAAACCCCCAAGGGAGAAGAGCAAGGAGAGGGAAAGAAAAAAGGAGAAAAGGAAAGCGGCGCTTTGCCCGGCAAAGCATTTCGAATCCTGCTTTGCGGAGCAAAGCCACCGCAACTCTTCTCTCTTCTCTTTTCTCTGTTCACTTCGCTCCCCCGCCTTTGATTCGGGCGGGGGAGCGATTATTTCACGTCCAATAGGTCGGCCAGCCGTAGCGCAGGCAGAGGTCGGCGGCCCCCATGAGCATGGCGAAGCAGATCAGCACGCACAGCAGCACCACGCTCCACCCGTCCAGCCGGAAGGCGGTGTTGCTCAGGGGCAGCAGGGAGAGGAGCACCTCCAGCCCCAGGAACAGGAACACCACCGGCCAGAGGTCGAAGATGAACCGGAAGGTGAGGGCCCCCGTCCACAGATGGATCAGGAACAGCACGCCGAAGAAGATGAGCATGACCCCCAGGGTGAGGGTGCCGACCTTATGGGTTCGCATGGCCGTCCTCCTCTCCCTCCGTGTCGGAGAACTTAGGCGCATCGGTGATGTTGGGCGCATCGGTGACGTTCGGCGCATCGGCGGCGCTGGGCACGTCGGGGGCGTGGGGGGCGTCGGCAAATTCGGAGACGTAGGTCACCGGGGCGTCATAGACCGGCGGCTCCTCCGGCCGGGCCTCCTCCGCCTCGTACTCCCGCTTGCCGCCCCGGATCAGCCAGATGCCGGCCAGGATGATGAGCACCGCAATGACGGCCCGGGGGAGGTTGTAGATGAATTCGCGCAGGCCGGAGGAGTAGGGGAACAGATCGGCCATCACCCAGTAGAAGGTGCGCCAGAGCTGCTGCGCCCCCACGGCGATCAGGGCCACCGCCAGCACCGCCTTGAGGCTGCGATCCCAGCGGAATTTGCCGGTGAAGCCCGCCCAGAGCCAGCGGTCCTCCATCTGCCAGAACTGCTCCGGCGGGAGGGAGCGGAGATTGTGGGTGAGGAAGAAGCTGTAGAACCAGAGGACCAGGCACAGCAGCAGCAGCGGGAACAGGTCGAGCACCCAGGCCACCGCGATGACGGCGCAGCACAGCAGCATCAGGCTCAGGCCGGTGCGGTAGAGGCCGAAGTACATCGGCCCCGCCCCGGGCACCAGCGAGAAGCAGAAGGTCCAGAAGCGGTTCTTTTGATTAGTCGTGTGATTCATGTTCATTTTCCCCCATATGATTCAAGCTGAAATGAGATTGGAAGCTTCGGAAGTGGTCGTCGGCGGAGCGGAAGCGCTCCCCCAGGTCGGGCAGGGTGACCTCGGGCAGGGACAGGTCAGGCAGGGAGGGCATCGGGAGCTGGAGCTGCGCCGCCTGGGAGACCTCCGCGCCGTGCCGGGACACCAGAGATCCCAGAGGGACGGTGCCGAAGAGCAGCAGCAGCGCCGCCGCCACCGAGACCCCCACCCGAATGCAGTAGGCGTGAAAGCGCTGCCGGGGCGTCTTTTGCGACGGGATGGATGGCGCGGAGCGGAGGACGGCCAGCGTCACCTCCTTCACCAGACGGTGGGCGTAGAGCAGCCCCTCTGCCTCGCTGCAGGCGATCAGCGCCTCCAGCGCGTCGTCGCTGAGGTAGTCCAGCGGTTACAGGGTGAGATTGGGATCGGTCATTCACTTCGCCCCCTTCCGAGTGATTTTTGCAGCTGTGCCTTGGCCCGGTAGACCCGGGTCTGCACGGTTTTGAGGTTTTCGCCCGTGGCGCGGGCGATCTCCTGAAAGGATCGCTCCTCCACGAAGTAGGCCAGGGCGGTGGAGCGGTAGGGCTCCTTCAGCGCCAGGCAGGCCGCGTGCAGGGACTCGTGTACCTCCGCCTCCAGCACCCGCCGCTCCGGGTCGGGGGCCGGGTCGGGGACAAAGGGGAGGGCCTCCTCCCCGTCCTGCACCAGCCGGAGCCGTCGTCGCCGCAGCGCGTCGGTGCACTTGTTGGCGGCGATGCGGCACAGCCAGGCCTTTTCGTTGGCCCCGTCGAACCGATCGAGGGCGCGCCAGGCGGCGAGGAAGGTCTCCTGGGTGAGGTCCTGGGCCTCGCAATAGTCGTCCACCATCCGGTAGCATACGGTGAAGACGAGGTCCTGCCAGCGGTCGATCATCCTTTCCAGTTGTGCTGTGCGCTCGATGTCGGCCGCCTCCCCTCCGTCAGATATATCTGCTATCATCATAACGCCGGAGGGGGGCAAAAGTCTTCACAAAACGAAAAACTTTTTTCGGTTTTTCCCGCCGGGGGACAAATCGGCCCCAAGTGGTTGCAAAATGCGAAAAAACAGGGCTTGCGAATCCCCTTCCATCGGGTATATAATAAATGTCCAGGCGCACATTTGCGCCCCATACCGTTCCGCCTTCCATTCGGGCGGACGAATTGAGGAGGAAACCCAAACCATGAGCGAGAAATTCTATATCACAACGCCGATCTACTACCCCTCGGACAAGCTGCACATCGGGCACACCTACTGCACCGTGGCCACCGACGCCATGGCCCGGTACAAGCGGCTCCAGGGCTACGACGTGATGTTCCTGACCGGCACCGACGAGCACGGCCAGAAGATCGAGGACCGCGCCAAGGAGGCCGGCGTCACCCCCCAGGCCTTTGTGGACAAGATCGTCACCGGGCCCAAGGGCGTGGTGGATCTGTGGAAGCTGATGAACATCTCCAACGACCGATTCATCCGCACCACCGACGGCTATCACGTCTCCGCCATCCAGAAGATCTTCAAGAAGATGCACGACAACGGGGACATCTACAAGGGGAAATACGTCGGCAAATACTGCAAGCCCTGCGAGTCCTTCTGGACGGAGAGCCAGCTGGTGGACGGCAAGTGCCCCGACTGCGGCCGGGAGGTGCAGGACGCCGAGGAGGAGGCCTATTTCTTCCGGCTGTCCAAGTACGCCGACCGGGTGCAGCACCTGCTGGAGGACACCGACTTTCTGCAGCCCCGCTCCCGGGTGCACGAGATGGTGAACAACTTCATCAAGCCCGGCCTGGAGGATCTGTGCGTCTCCCGCACCAGCTTCACCTGGGGCGTGCCCGTGGACTTTGATCCCGGCCATGTGGTCTACGTCTGGGTGGACGCCCTGTTCAATTATACCACCGCCCTGGGCTATCAGAACGACGAATATCAGGACTTCGACGCCTTCTGGCCCGCCGACGTCCACTTCGTCGGCAAGGAGATCGTCCGCTTCCACTCCATCAGCTGGCCCGCCATGTGCTGGAGCGTCGGCATCCCCCTGCCCAAGCACGTCTTCGGCCACGGCTGGCTGCTGCTGGACGGCGGCAAGATGTCCAAGAGCAAGGGCAACGTGGTGGACCCCTATATCCTGGCCGAGCAGTTCGGCACCGACGCCCTGCGCTTCTTCCTGCTGCGCACCTTCCCCTTCGGCAGCGACGGCAACTTCTCCAACGAGCTGCTGATTAACACCATCAATGTGGATCTGGCCAACGACCTGGGCAACCTGGTCAGCCGCACCACCGCCATGGTGGGCAAGTATTTCGGCGGCACCCTGCCCGCCGCCCGGCAGGCCGACCCCCTGGACGACGACCTGCTGGCCCAGGCCTCCGCCCTGCGGGGAAATTATGAGGAGCAGATGGAGAAGTACGCCTTCCAGAACGCCCTCGCCGAGGTCTTTAAGGTCATCTCCCGGGCCAACAAGTATATCGACGAGACCATGCCCTGGGTGCTCTCCCGGGATATGGAGGCCAACGGCGCCCGGCTGGCCACCGTGATGTACAACCTGCTGGAGGTCACCCGCATCTGCGGCGTTCTGCTCCAGCCCTTCATGCCCGAGCGCATGGAGCGCCTCTTCGCCCAGATCGGCGCGGACGAGGGTGTCCGCACCTGGGACAGCGCCGCCCGCTTTGGGGCCCTGCCCGCCGAGGTCAGCGTGGTCAAGGGGGAGAACCTCTTCCCCCGCGTGGACGTGGAGCAGGCCCTCGCCGCCCTGGATGCCGCCGCGGAGGCCGCCAAGCGCGCCGCCCTGCCCCCGGTGGAGGTGGAGCCCCAGCTGGAGGAGTCCGTGGACTTTGACACCTTCTGCAGCTGCGACCTGCGGGCGGTCAAGGTCAAGGACTGCCAGGCCGTCAAGAAGAGCAACAAGCTGCTCTGCTTCACCCTGGACGACGGCACCGGGACGGATCGGCAGATCCTCTCCGGCATCGCCGCCTACTACAAGCCGGAGGAGCTGATCGGCAAGACCCTGGCCGCCATCGTCAATCTGCCCGCCCGGAAGATGATGGGGAAGGAGAGCTGCGGCATGCTGCTCTCCGCCGTCCACACCGAGCACGGGGAGGAGAAGCTCCACCTGCTCATCCTGGACGACGCCATCCCCGCCGGGGCGAAGGTTTGTTAAGAGAAGAGAGAAAAGAGAAGAGTGAAGAGAAAAGGTGTGCTGCGCACATCGGATTGCGGCACCCCGCTGGCGGAGCGCCGAGGGATAAAGGGATAAAAAGCACAGAGAAGAGAACACGAGAGAAAGGATGATTGGATTGGCTCAGACACCCGTTGTCCAGATGAAGGGCATCACCAAGCGCTTCGGCCATGTCGTCGCCAACAGCCAGGTGGATCTGACGGTCTATCAGGGCGAGATCCTGTCCCTGCTGGGAGAGAACGGCAGCGGCAAGACCACCCTGATGAACATGCTCTCCGGCATCTACTTCCCCGACGAGGGCCAGATCTTTGTCGGCGGGCGGGAGGTGACCATCGCCTCCCCCAAGGACGCCTTCGACCTGCACATCGGCATGATCCATCAGCACTTCAAGCTGGTGGACGTCTTCACCGCCGTGGAGAACATCGCCCTCGGCCTGGAGGGGAAGCTGGTGCTCGACAAGCGGGAGGTGGCCGCCCGGGTCAAGGAGATCTGCGACAAGTACGGCTTTGACGTGGACCCCAACCAGAAGGTCTACTCCATGTCGGTCTCCCAGAAGCAGACGCTGGAGATCGTCAAGGTGCTCTACCGGGGGGCGGACATCCTGATTCTGGACGAGCCCACGGCGGTGCTCACCCCCCAGGAGACGGACAAGCTCTTCGCCGTGCTGCGCAACATGAAGGCCGACGGAAAGAGCGTCATCATCATCACCCACAAGCTTCACGAGGTGATGAGCGTCTCCGACCGGGTGGCGGTGCTGCGCAAGGGGGAGTATATCGGCGACGTTCCCACCGCCGAGACCAGCCCCCAGGAGCTGACCAACATGATGGTGGGGCGGCAGGTGAGCCTGAACATCGACCGGCCCGCCCCCAAGGACCCCAAGCCCCGGCTGGAGGTCAGGGGGCTGAACATCACCGACTCCGCCGGTGTGCGCATCCTGAAGGACGTGAGCTTTACCGCCAACTCCGGTGAGATTCTGGGCATCGCGGGCATCTCCGGCTGCGGCCAGAAGGAGCTGCTGGAGGCCATCGCCGGCCTGCAGAGCGTGGACAAGGGCTCCAGCATCCTCTATCTGGACCCGGCCACCGGCGCGCAAGAGCAGATCATCGGCCAGAACCCGAAAAAGATCCGGGACATGGGCATCGCCCTCTCCTTCGTGCCGGAGGACCGGCTGGGCATGGGCCTGGTGGGGGACATGAACATCCCCGCCAACATGATGCTCAAGACCTACGGCGAGGGGCACGGCCTGCTGGTCAACCGAAAGGCCCCCCGGGATCTGGCCGAGGAGGTGGTGGAGCAGCTGGAGGTGGTCACCCCCGACGTCTTCACCCCGGTGCGGAAGCTCTCCGGCGGCAATGTCCAGAAGATTCTGGTGGGCCGGGAGCTGGCCAGCCACCCCAGCGTGCTGATGACCGCCTACGCCGTGCGGGGGCTGGACATCAACACCTCCTACGCCATCTACGACCTGCTCAACCAGCAGAAGGCCCAGGGCTGCGCCGTCATCTACGTCGGCGAGGATCTGGATGTGCTGCTGGAGCTGTGCGACCGCATTCTGGTGCTGTGCTCCGGTGAGGTCAACGGCATTCTGGACGGCCCCTCCGCCACCAAGGAGCAGGTGGGCCTGCTCATGACCAATCTCCAGAAGGGAGGCGCGGACCATGGCTAAGACCACCGCCACAAAATCCCCCCTGATCCGCATCGCCAAGCGGGAGGACATCTCCCGCCCCAAGGCGTGGCTGATCCGCATCGCCGCCATCCTGATCGCCCTGCTGGTGGACGGCCTCATCATCTTCGCCATCGTCCACCTCAACCCGGTGGCCGTCTATCAGGCCATGTTCTCCGGCGCCTTCGGCACCGCCCGGCGGGGCTGGATCACCCTGCGGGACGCGGGCATCCTGCTCTGCATCGGCATCGGCCTGGCCCCGGCCTTCAAGATGAAGTTCTGGAACCTGGGGGCCGAGGGGCAGATCCTGGTGGGGGGCATCGCCACCGCCGGGTGCATGATCTATCTGGGCGGCAGGCTGCCCGCGCCGCTGCTGCTGCTTGTCATGGCGGTGGCCAGCATCGCCGCCGGGGCGGTGTGGGGCCTGATCCCCGCCGCCGCCAAGGCCCGCTGGGACACCAACGAGAGCCTGTTTACCCTGATGCTCAACTACGTCGCCATCCAGCTGACCAGCTACGCCGTCGCCCGGTGGGAGAACCCCTTCGGCTCCAACACCGTGGGCGTCATCAACCAGAACACCCAGGCGGGCTGGTTCCCCAAGCTCTTCGGCCAGACCTACGGGCTGAACCTGCTGCTGGCCCTGATCCTGATGCTGGCGATGTTCGTCTACCTCAACTACACCAAGCACGGCTATGAGATCGCGGTGGCCGGCGAGAGCCACAACACCGCCCGCTACGCCGGCATCAACATGACCAAGGTCTATCTGCGCACCATGGTGATCTCCGGGGCCATCTGCGGCTTCACCGGGTTCATCGCGGTGGCCGGCTCCAGCCACACCATCTCCACCTCCACCGCCGGAGGCCGGGGCTTTACCGCCATCATCGTGGCGTGGCTGTCCAAGTTCAACCCCTTCGTCATGGTGCTGATCTCCATGCTTCTGGCCTTCCTGGGCAGCGGCGCCACGGAGATCGCCTCCCGCTACAACCTGAACGACTACGCCGCGCAGATGATCGAGGGCGTCATCCTGTTCTTCATCCTGGGCAGCGAGTTCTTCATCAACTACCGGCTGATTTTCCGCGGCAAGGAGGAGAGAGCGGCATGAGCAATTTCATTTCCCTCTGGCAGGCGGCCATCACCTTCGGCACCGTCATCCTCTTCGGTGCCCTGGGCGAGATTCTGACGGAGAAATCCGGCAACCTGAACCTGTGCACCCCGGGCATCATGTACCTGGGGGGCATCGCGGCGCTGGCCGGGGCCTTTTTCTACGAGAACGGCAACCCCAGCCCCAACCCGGTGGTGGGGGTGCTGGTGGCGCTGCTGTGCTGCGTCATCGCCTCCGCCCTGGGGGGGCTGCTGTTCAGCTTTCTGACCATCACCCTGCGGGCCAACCAGAACGTCACCGGCCTGACCCTGACCATCCTGGGCAGCGGCGTCGCCAATTTCTTCGGCGGCAGCATGAACAAGCTGGCCGGCGGCGTGGGACAGATCAGCGTCGCCACCACCAGCGCCGCCTTCCGGGCCACCACCGGACTGTCCGGCCTGGGCACCGTGGGCAAGCTGCTGTTCAGCTACGGCTTTCTGACCTATGCCGCCATCGTGCTGGCGGTGGTGCTCTCCCTGTTCCTGAACCGCACCCGCAAGGGCCTGAACCTGCGGGCCGTGGGGGAGTCCCCCGCCACCGCCGACGCCACCGGCATCAACGTCACCCTCTATAAATACCTGGCCACCTGCGTCGGCGCGGCCGTCACCGGTCTGGGCGGTGCCTTCTACGTCATGAACTATATCAAGGGCACCTGGGCCAACGACGGCACCATCGAGGGCCTGGGCTGGCTGGCCCTGGCGCTGGTCATCTTCGCCTCCTGGAAGACTCTGAACGCCCTGTGGGGGAGCTATCTCTTCGGCATCCTCTACTGGCTCTACTTCTATATCGGCGGCCTGACCCGGTACAGCCAGGAGCTGTTCAAGATGCTGCCCTATGTGGTCACCATTCTGGTGCTGGTCATCACCAGCATGCGCAAGAAGAAGGAGAACCTGGGCCCCGCGGCCCTGGGCCTGAGCTACTTCCGGGAGGAGCGCTGAGTCCATGCTGGGAAGATCACGGGCCCATTTCGAGCGGGCGGAGGCCGCCTATGAGCGCGCCATCGCCCTGATCCGCAGCCTGGATGAGGCCTTTCAGTCCCGGGCCTTCCGCAGCGCGCCGGAGCAGCGCTACGACACCGAGGTCACCCTCTATCAGTTTGACCTGATTCTGCAGGCGATCCTGCTGAAGATGGCCCTGGTGGACGGGGACTTCCACCGGCTGGAGCGGCGCTTCATCCTGCGCATCACCGCCTATGGCGACCTGCTGCCCCTGCTGCGCCGGGAGATCCGGCCCGGCCTGCAGTGGGACGACCTGGCCACCCTGGAGGAGGGGGAGCGGGAGAAGCTGCTCACCCTGCTGCCCGCCCTGCTCTCCCACACCTGTGACAGCTTCGTGCTGCCCCTGGCCCGGGCGGACGCGGTGGACCCGGAGGACTTCCTCGCCCGGCTGGAGGGGGAGCTGACCGAGATCGCCGGGGAGATGAGCGCCGTGGACGGCCAGCGCAAGCCGGAGGAGCAGGCCGCCTTCCGGGACATGACCGACCACCTGCTGCGCGAGCGCTGGCGCGCCATCGTTGCCCAGGAGCTAAAGGAATAATCAAAAAGGAGTGCCCGCCGATCGGCGGGCACACCTCATATATTATATTTTTATATTTAATATTTCCGCTGCAAGCCGACCACCTTGCCCAGAATGCGGGCGAAGGTGCCGTCGATGGGCTGGTACGCCTCGTTCTCCGGCAGGAGCCAGACCCGTCCGTCCCGGCGGAGAAAGCGCTTGCAGGTGGCCTCCTCCCCGATGAGGGCGATGACGATGTCGCCGTTGCGGGCGCTCTCCTGGCGGCGGACGATGACCAGGTCTCCGGGCAGGATGCCCGCCCCCAGCATACTCTCCCCCCGGATGTGCAGGGCGAAGCAGTCCTCGTCCGGGGCGTCGAAGGAGATGTACTCCTCCACCAGCTCGTCGGCCAGGATGGGGGCACCGGCGGCCACAGTGCCCACCACGGGAACCTGGCTGTTCCGGCTGGGCTCCGGCGGCTCCTCCGGGGGTCGGACGGCGGTGATGGCCCGGGTCTTGCCCGCGCCGCGGGCGATGACCCCGGCGTCCTCCAGGCTCTTCAGGTGGAAGTGGACGGTGGAGGGGCTCTTGAGGCCGACGGCGTCGGCAATCTCCCGCACGGAGGGGGGATAGCCGTTCTGCTCGGTGAAGGAGAGAATAAAATCATAGATACGGGCCTGCTTGGGGGACATGCGGCTCATCGTCATGGAACATCACCTCTTGACCGCCGGGGGCCGGCGCTTTTCTGTATCATAGCACATCCCCGGGGAAAATGCAAACATTTGTTCGATATTTTTTCAAAAAATGTGTTGACTTTTCCTCTGGGAGGGCTATAATAGTCCGTGGGCTAACAATTCGTGGGCGAATTTTCGCCTGCGAACAGTTTGCCCACGAAAAATATTTGTCGAACCGGAACCGAGGTGACTGATCGATATGAACTCCCATCATCCGCCCATGGCGGAGGAGATGATGCTCTTCCACGATGTCTACCGCGCCCACCGCAATGCGGTCACCGCCAACCTGACGGCGCTGGGGCTCCAGGATGTGGGCCAGCCGAAGGTGCTGATGGTGCTCTCCAAGGTCAATGAGGAGGGCGTCAACCAGCGGGCGCTGGCCGAGGCGGTGCACGTCTCCCCCTCCACCCTGTCTGCCAGCCTGAAGAGCCTGGAGGCCAACGGCTATATCACCCGCCACGCCGACGCCAGCGACGGCCGGGCCAAGCGCATCTGCATCACCCAGAAGGGCCGCGACTCGGTGGAGCGGGTGGGCGCCGCCTTCCAGCGCGTGGATGAGCAGCTCTATGCCGGGTTCTCCCCCGA
>JAFVAS010000212.1 GCA_017480395.1 Oscillospiraceae bacterium
CGACGGTTGTACTGATTTTGGCTTTGCGGTATGTCGTCTGGATCTTCCTGTGGCCGGGTGAAAGCGCGGAAAGCGGATCAAGATGGAGGGAATAACATGATGGAATATAACTGACTGCACCACAAGACCCGGGGCAGCGCCAGCCCTCAGGGGCGGCCGAGGGTCTACTTCTGCTGCCATGAGGCGGATTTCGCCCGGATGTTTGAACCAATCACCGAGGAAATACTGGCCATTGCGGACAACGCCGTCATCTGGTACTATGACCCCGCCCAGGGCATCCCGGAGGACGAGCGGTTCTTTGCCGATCTGAGCCAGATGCAGCTTTTTGTCATTCCGGTGACGGCAAAATTCATCTATCAGGACAACCCGGCCCGGACGGTGGAGTTTCAGTATGCCATCGACCACCACATCCCCGTCCTGCCCCTGATGCAGGAGCCGGGACTGGAGCAGGATTTCAACCGGGTGTGCGGCGACCTGCAATTTCTGGACAAATATGCCGCCCAGACTGACCCCACCACCTTGCCCTACGAGGATAAGTTGAAGAAGTTTTTGAGCTCCGTGCTGGTCAGCGACGAGCTGGCCCGGCGGGTGCGGGCGGCCTTTGACGCCTACATCTTCCTGAGCTACCGCAAGAAGGATCGGGCCTATGCCCAGCAGATCATGCGCTTGATCCACGCCAGCGAGTTCTGCCGGGACATCGCCATCTGGTACGACGAGTTCCTGACCCCCGGCTAGAATTTCAACGACGCCATCGCCGCCGCCATGGAGAAGAGCGCCCTCTTCGCCCTGGTGGTCACGCCCAGCCTGCTGGAGAACCCCAACTATGTCATGACCACCGAGTACCCGGAGGCCAAAAAATCCGGCAAGCCCATCCTGCCCATCGAGGCGCTGGCGACGGACTCCGAGGAGTTGTCCAGGTTGTATATGGGCATTGACCCGACCCTTCCGCCGGAGGAGATGGCCGCGAAGCTGCGGGAGGCGCTGCTGGGCATCGCGCTGCGGGAGAACGACAACGACCCGGCCCACAACTTCCTGATCGGCCTGGCCTATCTGTCCGGCATCG
The DNA here is from genome assembly GCA_017480395.1 of Oscillospiraceae bacterium. GTDB lineage: Bacteria > Bacillota > Clostridia > Oscillospirales > Oscillospiraceae > UMGS1766. The sequence continues at coordinate 1,064 of JAFVAS010000212.1, forward strand.
GCGTGGAGGTAGATCACGAGCGGGCGCTGGCACTCATCACCTCCGCCGCCGAGGCCGATCTGCCCGAGGCCTATGAAAAGCTGGTGTCCATGTACCAGACCGGCGAGGGCGTGGAGCGGGATAAGGAGAAGGCTGTCTCCTATCAGGAGGAGCTGGTCGGCGCTCTGACCCGGCGCAACGAGGAATCCCCCAGCGAGCAGAACGCCATTGCGCACATGGAAGCAAATGTGGATCTGTTTCATATGTATGAGGACTTGAGCGATAGGTCATTCCTCGTTCACGGTGAGGCATACCTTGACGCTTACTTATCCTGCAGAGCTTTGATGTCCACATATCGCAGCCATAGGTTGTCTCTTGCTGCAGCTGAGTTCGCGCTTGTTCTCGCGAAGCTCTTTCAGCGTGGAGAGGATGACGAAAACACACTTCGCTATCTCCAGGACGCCCGGAAGCTGGTCTGCGTTGCCCTTCCCAGCGGCGCTATTTCCGCGCTCCTTGACGCACCGGTTGATGAGAACGGAACAATCCACCGGGAGGTATTCTCTCGGATGTCGAACGAACGGAGAATTGCGTGTGACCGGTGCCTTTTATCCATCTGCATGGAGCAGGCGAAAATCTACCGCACCCAGAGCAAGCTGGAGGAGGCGTCCAAGGAGGGCGCTGCCGCCATCGAAAAGGCGGAGATGCTGGTGCAGGAGACCGCCTCCGCTGCCGACATCTCCCTGCTGGCACTTTGCTATGTCCGGCACAGCTACACCCTCCGGCGGCAAGCACAATACACCGAGGCGGAGGATCTGCTGCACCGGGCCATGGAGCTCCACCAACGGCTGGAGGCGGAGCATCCGGGCATTCAGGATCACATCGAGATGGCCTATGACCACTATGATCTGGCCCGGCTCCATGAGGCCCAGGGAGACATGCGGTCTGCGCAGGAGCACTATCTTCAGTCCCTTCAACTGCTCACAAGCGCGACGCAGGGCGCCCCCAATCTCAAAGCATCACGCCTGCGGGGTCAAGCCTGCATCGCCCTGGGACAGATCTATCTCAATGCCAACTCCCTCGATGAGGCGGAGCGATACTATCGACAGGGCAAAGAGACACTCATCGGGTTAAAGGGACAAATGGATGTTGACATCGATCGTTTATTCGAGGCAAACTGCAGTCTGGGGGATATCGCCCTGAAAAAGGGAGATTATGAGGAATTTGAAGCCAACTATTTCAGTACCTGTCAGGCAATGCAGATATTCATCGACCAGCAAACCGACGACGCCGACCGCAGGCGCGCCCGCAAGCAGCTCACGGAGTGGTATTTGAAGCTGGGACAGACGCTTGTAGATGTGAATGCGCGCAACGAAATCAAGGCGAGGATGTATCTGTCAAAGGCCTTCCACGAGGCCTATCTCCTGAACAGAGATGAGGAAGACCCCCGCCTGCTTTACATCATGTATCTCAGCTCCAAAGCGCTGGCAAAGGGCTATGCAAAGGAGGCGGCGCATCAAGAGGCGGAGGAACGCTACAAAAATGCCATCCAGAGTCTGGGTCGGCTGGTGGATCTGTATGGAGACGCCGAGGACAGGGCCGATCTGGCGGGACTGCACTTCTCCCTTGCGCAGGTGTACCGGGACAGTCAGTGCCCGGAGCAGTGCATCGCGTCGATGGAGGCGGCGCGGGAGATATACCGTGTGGCGGTTCCCGCGCTGCGGGATGGCCGGACGACGCTGCGCTATGCCCTCTGCCTGTCCGACCTGGGGGAGGCGTATGCGCGCACCGCCCGGGAGATCGAGGCCATTGCGCGGCTGGAGGACGCCGCCTCTGTGCTGGAGGAGCTACACCGCGCAGATCCAGAGAATGAGATCGTCGTAAGCCAGCTTGGGCAGACCTGGTTTCATTTGGGGGAGCTCACCTGCCGCCGGGCCGATCTGGAGCGGGCGCTGGAGATCTTCACGGCCCTCGCCGCGCAATATCCCGATGCCGTCCGCTATCGGTCGGACAGGGCGCACGTCGTCCAAAAAATGGAGGAGCTGTTCGGCACTCCATCCAGTTCTGCTGCCTCGTCCCGGGGCACCACTCCCGCTGAGAAGCCGAGGGAGAAGAAGAAATCCTTCTTTGACCGATGGAGGAAGAACAAATCATGAGTGACATTCGACGAACCGACAAGACCCGGGGCAGCGCAAGGCCTCAGGGGCGGCTATGGATCAGCTAAGGAGGGCATATGGATCAAGAGAGACGAAACGGGAAAACGGGGAATAACGACGGGATCATGGGTGTTTTGCGGGCCATATTTGTCGGCTACCCCCGTTATCTGGTCAAAACGATCCGCCGGGGACAGACCGCCCTGTCAAATCGGCTCTCTCCGCGCGTCAAAGCGCGGGTTCTGCGGGGGCTGCTGGTTTTGGAGGCGCTGATTGTTCTTGCGGCCCTCATCATTCAGAGAGCGCCGGTTCAGATGCTCAGGGATGCGTTCCTGTGCACCCCGGTGGGCGGAGCCGTTGATCTGGCGGGACAGTTCGTTCCCTATGCCATCCGGTCTCTCCGCTCGGTGGATCAGCTTTATGCGGATGCGGCCACGGTTGACTACGCCATGCACCACATCCCGGAGCTCCTGGAGGAAAACTCTGTGTGGCTCATTTCCTGCATTCAGTTTTTCTCCCTGGAGTGGATCGTGAATACCGGCCGGGAGATCGGCGTGAAGCGGCCCGTGGTGCTGCTGCACAGCATCCTGTTCAGCCTTGCCTTCGGCGTCGTCGGCGCCTTTGCGATGGACGCCCTTGTGTGGAGCGAGACCGGCGCGGCGGCGTATCTGTTCTCCTCGGGCGGGCATGGTGTGCTCTATTTCCTCGCGGTGGCGGCGGCGGTCGTGATCGTGCTGACGCTGCTTCTGTTGGATCTGTACCTCCTGCTTGCCTCCTTCTACGAGATGCTCCTTGTCTTGCTGCTCTCTCTGGTGGGCATGGTGATATTGGCGGTGCTCGGCTGCGCAATCTCGCTTGCCGTAAATGCGGCGGGGACAATGCAGCTGCTCCAGGGGCTCCTCAGCGATCCCGGCGGGATGCTGGCGCAATATCAGATGCTGATTTCGGGGGTCGGACTGGTGGTTTTTATGGCCGTTTATGCCTATATGCGCGCGAAACACGCCTGGGTTATGGATCTTGAGCCGGAGGACGCAATCAACAGCGTGGGGGATTACTTCTTTGGGGAACAGTAGACCGGGAACAACCCACACGCCCCGTCGTTGAAAAACCCCTCCGCGCTGAACCGACCCGGCAGGACGCGCACCGTGCTGAGCGTGGTCAGCGTTGTGCGGATCGCCCGGCTGACCTTCTTCCATGCGCGCAGCTTCCGAAAAAGCCCAGGGTGAAAGTGGTGCGGGCG
>JAFVAS010000213.1 GCA_017480395.1 Oscillospiraceae bacterium
CCCAGCCCAGGGCCAGCTCGCTGAGGTCGCCGGTGCCCACCACCAGGCCGCCGTTCTTGTTGGCTAGGTCCATCAGCACCTGGGTGCGCTCCCGGGCCTGACCGTTCTCAAAGGTGACGGAGTGGTCGTCCATGCTGTGGCCGATGTCCCGGAAGTGGACGGTCACCGCCTCGCCGATGTCCACCCGCCGCAGCTCGGCCCCCAGCTCGTCGGCCAGGATGCAGGCGTTGTCCCGGGTGCGGTCGGTGGTGCCGAAGCAGGGCATGGTCACCGCCGTGATCCGGTCGTGGCTCCAGCCCAGCAGGTCGAAGGCGATGGTGGTGATCAGAATCGCCAGGGTGGAGTCCAGCCCGCCGGACAGGCCGATCACCGCGCCGGCGGCGTTGGTGTGCTTTAAGCGCTTGGCCAGCCCCTGGGCCGCCAGACGCAGGATCTCGGCGCACCGGGCCTCCCGATCCCCCCGGTCGGCGGGGACGAAGGGGTTGGGGTCAAATGTCCGGGTCAGGGCGGTCTCCGTGATCTCCAGGTCGAAGTAGATGGGATAGATGTCCTCCGCCCCGGCGGGGAAGGTGGACATGCGCTGCCGCTCGTGGGCCAGCTTTTCCACATCGATCTCGGAGATGGTCAGCCCCGTCTCAAAGCGCCGCTCCGTCAGGATGGTGCCGTTCTCGGCGATCAGGTCGTGCCCGGCGAAGACCAGGTCGGTGGAGCTCTCCCCCCAGCCGGCGTCGGCGTAGACGTAGGCGCAGGCCAGCCGTCCGGAGGTGGCGCACAGCAGCAAACGCCGCCAGTCCGACTTGCTCACCACCTCGTCGGAGGCGGAGGGGTTGCAGATCAGGGTCGCCCCTCCGGCGCACAGCCGGGTGGAGGGGGGGTTGGAGACCCAGAGATCCTCGCACAGCTCCACCCCGATGGTCAGCCGGGGGTCGGAGGCGCAGCGGAACACCAGCCCCGGGGAGAACTCCACGCTCTCCTGCCCGGCGAAGGGGATGCAGAAGTCGGTATCCCCCAGGGCGGTGCCGGAGGTGAACCACCGGGCCTCGTAGAACTCGGTGTAGTTGGGGATGTTGGTCTTGGGCACCAGACCCAGAATCTGACCCCGGTTCAGCACCGCCGCGCAGTTGTAGAGCTTGCCGAGATACCGCACCGGCACCCCGACGACGGCCACCAGATCCAGCTCCGCCGTGGCCCGGACGATCTCGGCCAGCGCCTCCTCCGCCGCGTCCAGAAGGGCGGACTGCAAAAACAGGTCGCCGCAGGTATAGCCGGTGACGCACAGCTCCGGAAAGCAGACCACCTTCACCTGCCGCCGGGCCGCCTCGGCCAGCAGAGCCGTGATCTGCTCGGTGTTGAAGGGGCAGTCGGCCACCCGCACCTCCGGCGTCGCCGCCGCAACCTTGATGAATCCGTCCCGCATAGGGGTCAACTCCTTTGACGCAAAATAAAAAATGTTTCATCGATACTTTATCGTATTTTCACTCAAATTGCAATCGCTCTTCATGACAAATCCGCCCGCGCGCGTAAAATAGAGGTACAGAGAGACCCCTCCCCGAATCAGGGGAGGCAGGAGAGACAACGAAAGAGAGAGGAGAATTCCTATGAAGCTGCTGAAGTTCCTCACCGTGCTGCTGTGCCTCACCCTGGCCGCCGCCATCGTCACCAGCATCCCCGCCGTCCGCCGCGGCACCACCTCCGTCAACGCCGTATTCCCGGGAGAATCCATCTCCGTTTATACAGAATAAGGTTTCCCTTTTTCCCCGGGTTATGTTATAATGGCCATATTCCATCCATTCAGACAAGGGAGGATTTTCAATGGCCAACCAATCGGACAACAACCTGCCTTCCTTCGGGCCAAAGCGATACCTGCGGGAGCTGGTCATCTTCCTCCTCTCCGCTCTGCTGGCCCGGGCGGTGGGCGGCACCCTCTTCCCCGGCAGCCGGGGCGCCTTCCTGGCGCTGCTGGTGGTCATCTATATCGTGATCTATCTGATATGGCTGATCGCCGCACGCAGCTGGAACAAGCGCAGACAAGCCCCCGAAACCGAGGATCAAACACCCTGATCTGCAGGCTAACCTGTACGCCGTGTACAGGTTAGCCCCTTTTTTCGCAAAAAACCATACATTTAATTAAAAGAATCCCCCCATTTCGCTTGTGTGGAATCCCGATCTGTGGTAGAATAAAGGCAATGAAAACAGGCCGCGGCGCAGGGCGCATTTTCCCCGCCGGGCACACTCTTTTTTGTTGAGAGAGAGGCGTTTGCATGAACTCTGCCTACGAAATCTGGAACACCATATTGGAGCTTTTGAAGCAGGAGATGACCAACACCGCCATCTACACCTGGTTCAACGACATTCAACCGGTCTCCCTCGATCAGGACCGGTTCGTTCTATGTGCCCCGTCCGACTTCAAGCGGGACATCATCTCCACGCGTTACCTCCCCACCCTGGAGAAGGCCTTTTACGAGCTCTTTTCGGAGCACATCTCCGTCAAGGTCATCTCCCCCGCTGAGCGGGACGAGTACACCCCCGACGAGGGGCACCGCAACACCCTGATCGGCAGCGAGCTCTACACCTTCGACAAGTTCGTCGTCGGCGACTCCAACCGCTTCGCCTACAACGCCGCCCGCAAGGTGGCGGAGTCCCCGGGGGACAGCTACAACCCCCTGTTCCTCTACGGCGAGTCCGGCCTGGGCAAGACCCACCTGCTCTACGCCATCTACTACGCCGTCCACGCCGCCCACCCCGACTTCAAGATCGTCTTCGTCAAGGGGGAGCAGTTCACCAACGAGGTCACCGAGGCCATCCGCACCAAGACCACCGACCAGCTCCGGTTCAAGTACCGGGACAAGGACATGCTGCTGGTGGACGACATCCAGTTCATCGCCGGCAAGGAGGCCACCCAGATCGAGTTCTTCAACACCTTCAACAACCTCCACGAGTCGGGCCACCAGATCGTCCTCACCTCCGACCGGCCCCCCTCCGACATGCTCCGCCTGGAGGAGCGGCTGCGCTCCCGGTTTGAGTGGGGCCTGATGGCGGATATCCAGCCCCCGGAGTACGAGACCCGTCTCGCCATCGTCCGGGAGAAGGCCCACCAGGTGGGCCTGGGCAGCCTGCCTGACCCGGCGCTGGAGATGATCGCCGAAAACGTCACCGGCAACGTCCGCCAGATCGAGGGCACCGTCAAACGGCATCTCGCCTATTGGCATCTGATGTGGCAGAACGTGAATGACGAAAACGTAGGCAGAGCGATTCGGGAGCTGATCCACGCCAGAGATGAGTATATCCCCTCTCC
>JAFVAS010000214.1 GCA_017480395.1 Oscillospiraceae bacterium
ATCTGCGCCGCCATCGCCGCCCTGGGCTTCCGCAACCGGGGCCTGAAGACCCGGAAGGACCTCTATGTCCTGAAGTACACCAAGGCCCCCGCCCTGATCGTGGAGTGCTGCTTTGCGGATGATGCCGACGATGTAAAGCTCTACGACCCGGACAAGATGGCCCGGGCCATCGTCAAGGGCATCACCGGGCAGAGCGTCGCGGCTGCCGCCGCCAGCTCCACCCTCTACCGCGTCCAGGTTGGCGCTTACCGCGACCGGGCCAACGCGGAGGATATGCTCTCAAAGCTCAAGAAGGCCGGGTTTGAGGGGTTTGTGACCGCAACCGCCTGAGCCATCCTCCCTCCCCCGTTCCCCCGCCGCCATCGCGGTGGGGGAACTTTTTTCCCGTTTTTCCCCCATAATTTCCAGAAAAACAAATGTCCGTGGTGGAAAGGCACAAACAATGGGGAATTCTGCCGTGGATTTTTGACGGGGTACAGACTTGTTTTTGCCGGGGCAGACTGTTATAATCATGTTAATTTCGTTTTAACGATTTGCGGTGCTGAATCGCACCGATGACAGAAGGGAGTTATTACTATGTCCAACGGCAGAATCTTCAACTTCTCCGCCGGTCCCTCCATGCTTCCCCTGGAAGTGCTGGAGCGCGCCGGACGGGAGATCACCAACTACGAGGGCAGCGGCATGTCCGTCATGGAGATGAGCCATCGCTCCAAGGTGTTCCAGAAGATCTTTGACGACACCAAGGCGAAGTTCAAAAAGCTGATGCACGTCCCCGATGACTACGAGATCCTCTTCCTCCAGGGCGGCGCCTCCACCCAGTTTTCCGCCATTCCCCTGAACCTGATCGGCGCCACCGGCAAGGCCGACTACGCCCTGACCGGCAACTTCTCCACCCTGGCCTATAAGGAGGCCAAGAAGTACGGCGATATCGCCGTGGCCGCCTCCTCCGAGGATCAGAACCACACCTATATCCCCACCCAGGATCAGCTGGTCATCCGGCCCGACGCCTCCTACTTCTATTACTGCGCCAACAACACCATCTATGGCACCGAGTGGCAGTATATCCCCGAGACCGGCGGTGTGCCCATCGTGTGCGACATGTCCTCCGACATCTGCTCCCGCGTCGTCGATGTGAGCAAGTACGGCGTGATCTACGCCGGGGCCCAGAAGAACCTGGCCCCCGCCGGCGTCACCATCGTCATCGTCAAAAAGTCCCTCGCCGGGCATGAGCTGCCCTTCACCCCGCTGATGCTGAACTGGCAGACCGAGATCGAGAAGGACTCCATGTACAACACCCCGCCCTGCTGGTGCATCTATATCCTGGGCCTGGTCTGCGACTGGCTGGAGAGCAAGGGCGGCGTGGAAGGCATGGAGAAGATCAAGCACGGCAAGGCCCAGATGCTCTATGACGTGCTGGACAACTCCCGCCTCTTCACCGTCGCCGCGCAGCCCGGCTCCCGCAGCGACATGAACGTCACCTTCCGCACCGCCAGCGCCGAGCTGGACGCCAAGTTCGTCGCCGAGAGCACCGCCGCCGGCTTCTCCAACCTGAAGGGCCACCGCAAGGTGGGCGGCATGCGGGCCTCCATCTACAACGCCATGCCCATCGAGGGCGTGGAGCAGCTGTGCGACTTCATCCGCGCCTTCGACAAGAACAACTGATCTGCATAGAATAGAGGGTAATTTATCATGTTTCGTATCAAGACGCTGAATAAGATCTCCAGCATCGGCCTGGCCCAGCTGAACAAGAGCCGCTTCGTCGTGGACGACGAGACCCAGAACCCCGACGGCATCCTGGTGCGCTCCGCCAAGATGCACGACTATGAGTTCCCCACCGCCCTGCGGGCCATCGCCCGGGCCGGCGCCGGCACCAACAACATTCCCATCGAGCGCTGCAGCGAGGCGGGCATCGTGGTCTTCAACACCCCCGGCGCCAACGCCAACGCCGTCAAGGAGGAGGTCATCTTCGCCATGCTGGCCGCCTCCCGCCATATGTTCGCGGCCAACAAGTGGGTGCAGCAGGAGGCCGCCGCCGGCGGCGACGTGCTGACCACCATGGAGAAGGCCAAGAGCCAGTTCGCCGGCCCCGAGATCCTGGGCAAGACCCTGGGCATCATCGGCCTGGGTGCCATCGGCGCGAAGGTGGCGGACGCCGCCCTGGCCCTGGGCATGGACGTCATCGGCTATGACCCCTATCTCTCCGTCCCCGCCGCCCTGGCCCTGCACCGGGAGGTGAAGGTGGTCACCAACCTGGACGACCTGCTGAAGAACGCCGACTATATCACCCTGCACATTCCCCTCAACGACTCCACCCGCAACACCATCGGTGCCGAGGAGCTGGCCAAGATGAAGGGCAGCGTGCGCATCATCAACCTGGCCCGCAACGGCCTGGTGGACATCGACGCCCTGATCCCCGCCTTGGAGTCCGGCCGGGTCGCCGCCTATGTCACCGACTTCCCGGAGAATGAGGTCGCCGACGCCCCGGCGTCCTCGGCCTGCCCCACCTGGGCGCCTCCACCCCGGAGAGCGAGGACAACTGCGCCATCATGGCCGCCCAGGAGATCCAGGATTACCTGGCCAACGGCAACATCACCAACTCCGTCAACCTGCCCAACGTCAGCATGGAGCGGGCGGGCGTGGCCCGGGTGTGCGTGATCCACCGCAATATCCCCAACGTCATCGCCCAGGTGACCGCCATCCTCTCCGCCGACGGCAAGAACGTGGAGAACCTGGCCAACAAGTCCAAGAAGGAGTACGCCTACACCATGCTGGATGTGGACGGCAAGATCTCCGACGTCGTGCGGGAGAAGCTCTCCGCTGTCGAGGGCGTCATCCGCGTCCGGGTGCTGCAGAACTGAATCGCACCATAAAATTTCAACGGCCCGAACCGATCACCGGTTCGGGCCGCTTTGCGTCACATTTCTTTCAGATTGTCCGCCACCCGGAAGGGCGCGCCGGTTTTCGCCCGGATGGTCTCGACGCTGACCCCGGCGCGATGCTCCACCAGGGTCAGCCCCTCGGTTCGGGACACGGTAAACACCGCCAGCTCCGTCACAATGGTCTTGACCACCCCCACCCCCGTCAGGGGCAGGGTGCACGCCGCCACGATCTTGGGCTTGCCGTCCCGGGTGCAATGATCCGTGGCCACGATCACGTTGTCGATGCCCGACACCAGATCCATCGCCCCGCCCATGCCGGGATAGCTGCCCGGGCGGGCCATATTGGCCAGGTCGCCGAATTGGGACACCTCAAAGCAGCCCAGCACCGTGGCCCGGAGGCGTCCGCTGCGGATCATGCCAAAGGAGGTGGTGATATCAAACACGCTGGCACCGGGGATGAGGGAGACCGTCGCCCCCGCCGCGTTGAAATAGGGGGCCTCCGGCTCCAGCCCTCCGATGGCCTCTCCGACCCCCAGCAGGCCGTTCTCCGACTGGATCACCACGTTGTCGGTGATATAGTCCGCCACCAGAATGGGGACGCCCACCCCCAGATTGATCACATGGCCGTCATGGAACCAGGAGGCGATTTTTTTCGCAATGACCCGGCGGTCTTCCATCGCGCCCGGCATCAGCATCCACCTCCCGTCTCATGATCCAGGATCATATCCACAAAGACCCCGGGCGTGACAATGTGCTCCGGCGGAATCTCATCCAGCGGGACAAAGCGGTCCGCCTGCACGATGGTCAGATCCCCGGCCATGGCGATGACCGGGTTGGCGTTGCGGGCGGTGCCGGCGTAGGTCAGATTTCCGTAGTGATCCGCCGTGGCAGCCCGCACCAGGGAGATGTCCGCCCGCAGGGCGGACTCCAGGATGTACTCCTCCCCCTGGAAGGTGATCCGCTCCTTGCCCTTCTCGGCAACGGTGCCCAGGCCCGTCTTGACCAGCACGCCGCCCAGCCCCACGCCGCCGGCCCGGATGCGCTCCGCCAGCGTCCCCATGGGGCAGAATTCCACCTCGATCTTGCCCGACGCCATCAGGGCCAGATTCTCTGGCACCGACCCGGCGTGGGCGATGATGACCCTGTCGAAAATGCCCAGGTGCATCAGCCGCGCGGCACTGGCGTCCAGGGCAATGTTGGTCAGGTGCCTGGCTCCGCTCTCCACCAGGGCGTCAAAGAGCAGCTCGGGACAGCCGTGGAAGGAGAATCCGCCGGTCATGATGGTCTGCCCGTCATGGAATTGGGCGATGATCTCCTCCCTGGAAAAGCGCTTGCTGATCATTTGGATGCCTTGCCGGGCCGATAGGGCTGGTAATACCCCGGGGTGTCGTTGAAGCGGAAGGGATTCTCCGCCTCCCCGGCCTCCACCTTTCGGAACCATTCGGCGGCGCGGGCGGGCATCATGGCCCAGTGCTCGGCGGTCATGGGCTCCTGCATGGTGGCGGTGGCATAGCGCCAGTCGCTGGTGCGGGAGATGTACTTCTCGTCCTGCTGGGCGGAGTTCTGATCTCCCAGGTCACCGGCGGCTACCCGGAGCAGAGAGGCGTACTGCTCGGAGACGGTGTGCAGCTTCAGGGAGTCCATCAGCAGGTTCTTCAGCGGCCGCTTGGCCAGGTTGGACATGATGCAGCGGTTCTCGTAGGACATCTTCTTCCACATCCGGGCGATCTCCCATGCGCGGGGCATGACCTGATCCTTGGCCACAACCTCGGAGGCCATACCCCAGTCCAGCAGCTGCCGGGCGGTGACCTGGCGGGTGGTAATCATGTAGTAGTTGCCGCGCTTGGTGCCAAAATAGTGCTGCATCATCAGGCCCATGGCGTCGCCGGGCACCAGAC
>JAFVAS010000215.1 GCA_017480395.1 Oscillospiraceae bacterium
GCTCCCCACCCCGCAGGCGGCCCATCCAGTCCTCCAGCAGGTAGACCTTCTGTGGAAAGCGCCATGCCAGCACACCCCCCGCCGCCGCGATCAGGGCCAGCAGCAGGAGAATCAGCGCCAGCATCCGGGGCCAGCGCCGCCGGCTGTTTTTCCTCTGTTTGGACATATGCGTCCCTCCGATTTTTTGTGATCTGCCCTCTATAACGAACATCACCCCAAAAAATCTTCAGGCCCCCGGATTTCTGATCCAGGGGCCTGAATTCTCGAAAAAGCAAGCTCTTTGTGCGTCACCCGCAGGTTGTGACCGGGGCGTCCAGATGGCTGCGGGGAATCTCCAGGGGGTAGCGCTCGGTGAAGCAGCCGTCGCAGAAGCCGCATTTTGCGTCCGGGGCCAGCTTGTAGAGGTTCTCCATGGACAGAAACTCCAGGCTGTCCGCCCCGGAGATGCGGGCGATCTCCTCCGGGGTGTGGCGGCAGGAGATCAGCTTCTCCTTGTTCGGGATGTCGGTGCCGAAATAGCAGGGGGCGATGAACTCCGGCGCGGTGATGCGCATGTGCACCTCGGTGGCGCCGGCCTTGCGCAGCAGGCTGATGATGGCCTTGCAGGTGGTGCCCCGGACGATGGAGTCGTCCACCATGACCACCCGCTTCCCGGCCACGCTGTCCCGCAGGGCCCCCAGCTTGATGCGCACGGCGGCCTCCCGATCCTCCTGGTTGGGGGTAATGAAGGTGCGCCCGACGTAGCGGTTTTTCACAAAGCCCTCCCCGAAGGGAATGCCGGAGGCCCGGGCGTAGCCCAGGGCGGCGTCCAGCCCGGAGTCGGGCACGCCGATGACCAGATCGGCCTCGGTGGGCCGCTGCTCCCACAGCAGCCGTCCGGCGTTGATGCGGGCCTCGTGCACCGACTGGCCGCAGATGACGCTGTCCGGCCGGGCGAAGTAGATATACTCAAAGATGCACAGGTGGCTCATGCCCTGGCAGTTGTCCCGGATGGAGCGCAGCTTGCCGTCCTCCACCACCACGATCTCGCCGGGCTCCACCTCCCGCAGGTACTCCGCCCCCACGGCGTCCAGGGCACAGGACTCGCTGGCGAAGAGGATGGCGTCCCCCCGGCGGCCAATGCACAGCGGACGGAAGCCCCAGGGATCCCGGGCGGCGATGAGCTTGCGGGGCGACATGACGATGAGGGAAAAGGCCCCCTTGAGCCGGGGCAGGGCGCGCTTGACCGCCTCCTCCACCGAGGGGGCGCTGAGCCGCTCCCGGGCGATGGCGTAGGCGATGATCTCCGTATCGCTGGTGGTCTGGAAGATGGCCCCCTGATACTCAAACTGGGTGCGCAGCTCCTCGGTGTTGACCAGGTTGCCGTTGTGCACCACGGCCAGAGAGCCCTTGACATACTTGACCGACATGGGCTGGGCGTTCTCCCGGGCCCCGGCGCCGGTGGTGGCGTAGCGGACGTGGCCGACGGCGGCGGTGCCGTTCAGGGCGGTGAGCCGCGCCTAGTCAAAGACCTACCCCACGGTGCCCACGTCCTTGTAGCTGGACAGCTCCCGGTCGTTGGTGGTGGCGATGCCGCAGGCCTCCTGCCCCCGGTGCTGGAGGGCGTACAGGCCGTAATAGGTGATGCGGGCGCAGTCCCCGCCGGGATTGTAGACGCCGAAGACGCCGCACTCTTCATGGATGGACATAGTGGCTCTCCCCCGTTCCGGGCAAAAAATCAGGTGTTTTTTTCAGTATAGCGGAAAATCGGTGAAAATGCTACTGGACAAGGCGAAAAAAGTGGGGCGCAATTCCCCGCCAATTCCGACAAGGATGCCAAAAAAGGCCGGTCAGCCAACGCTGACCGGTCTCCCTCACAGAATTCTCCACTTGTGGTTATACATGCTGTCCAGGCGGTGCAGATCCTCGTCGTCGCCGTACTTGGCCCGGATCTCCCGGTAGAGGCGCTCCAGGGCCTCCTTGGTGCCGTACTTCACAATGTCCTCGATCCGCTCCCGGTACTCGTAGTAATCGCTGCTGGGAATGCTCATCCTGCTCGCTCCTTTTCTATTCATCATTTTCTCTATGATAACCCGATTTTGCCGCCCCGTCAAGTTGCCTCTTTCCCGGCGATGAGGGCCAGCTTCTCCTGCCGCGTCAGCTTTTTCAGGGCGATCTCCCGCCGCAGAGCGGCGCTCTTGTCCGGGCAGGCCTCGGTGTAGACCAGCTCCACCGGCAGCCGGGAGCGGGTGTATTTCGCCCGCTTTCCCCGGTGGTGCACCCCTAGCCGCCGCTGGGGGTCGTCGGTGTAGCCCGTGTAGAGGGTGCCGTCGCTGCACCGCAGCATGTAGACAAAGTAGCTCATGGCGTCCCCTCCCTCAGTCCGAAGGCCGCCATGTCCGCCGGAAGCGGGGCGGTCAGATGCAGCGCCTCCCCCGTGAAGGGGTGCCGCAGATCCAGGCTGTGGGCGTGCAGCGCCGGACGGCCCAGCGCTGGCTCGCCGCCGTAGGCCGTGTCCCCCAACAGCGGACAGCCCAGATAGGCCAGGTGCACCCGGATCTGGTGGGTGCGCCCGGTGTGCAGCCGCAGCAGCAGCAGCGATGCGCGGTCATTGTGCCCGATCAGGGCATAGTCCGTCCGGGCCGGTTTGCCGTCGGGATGGACGCAGTAGCGGTTCAGCGCCCCCGCCACAGGGGCGATGGGGGCGTCTATGGTGCCCCGCTCCGGCGACGGGGCCTGGGCGGTCAGGGCCAGATAGCTCCGGCAAAAGCCGTCGGTGTGGAGCTGGGCCTGCAATGCCTCGTGGGCCTCGGCGCCCTTGGCCCGCACGATGAGGCCGCTGGTGCCCTTGTCCAGCCGATGCACTGGGCGGAAGGCCGGGTCCTCCCCCCGCTCCCGAGCCCGGTGGGCGCAGAGGTTGCCCAGGGTGTCGGCATAGTGCCCCGGCCCGGGGTGGACGGCCAGCCCGGCGGGCTTGTTCACCACCAGATACCACCCGTCCTCGAAGACCACATCCAGCGCCCCCGGGAGGGGAATCAGCTCCGCCGCCGCCCGATCCGGCAGCCGGAGGGTGAGGGCCTGACCCGCCCGGACGGGACAGTCGGTGTTGACCCGCACGCCGTCCAGGGTGATGCCGTCACCCTGAAATTTGGCCCGCTTGATCCGGGTGGCGGACAGGCCCAGCGTCCGGCGCAGCACCTGCTCCACCCGCGCTCCGTCCAGCTCCGGCGGGACGAGGGCGGAATAGCTCCGCATCTCAGAGTCTGCCCGCCCGCTCCAGCGCGAGAAGGCCGGCGACGATCATCTTGCTGTGGTCGAAGGCGATGTCGTCGGTGACAAAGCCCACCGGCTCCACCACCGGCCCCAGGGCGGTGTCCCGGCCCGCCAGCGTCACCTCGGCCGTCAAAACCTCCCCCTCCCCGGTCAGGGTCAGGCGCATGAGATCCCCCTCCCGGGCGCAGTCCACGGCGAACCACCCGGCGTCGGCGGCGTCGTCATCCCCCCGCACCGGCAGGGTGCTGCGGTCGGCGACGGCCAGATAGGCGTCGGTCATCGTCCAGTTGCGGGGGTCGCGCTTGGGGCCGCTGAACAGCCCCAGCTCCGCCAGGGCCAGACCGGAGACGTGGGTCTCCTCCTCCAGCTCCCGGGCGGCGGC
The DNA here is from genome assembly GCA_017480395.1 of Oscillospiraceae bacterium. GTDB lineage: Bacteria > Bacillota > Clostridia > Oscillospirales > Oscillospiraceae > UMGS1766. Next base: position 3,635 of record JAFVAS010000215.1, read on the forward strand.
GTCCAGGGTGTACTCCTCCGGCTCCACAAAGCCGCCGGGCAGCGCCCAGCAGTCCAGGTAGGGGTGGTTCCCCCGCCGGATCATCAGCAGTTCCGGCTTGTCCCCCTCCAGAGAGAACACCAGCAGATCCACCGTCACGCTGGGCCGGGGATAGTCCCCGGGGTGATAGGCGGCCAGAAACTCCTCCAGGGTCTGGCCCTTCTGATTGCGCGTCAGGCGCTGTCGCA
>JAFVAS010000216.1 GCA_017480395.1 Oscillospiraceae bacterium
GGAGCTGCCCGAGGCGGATCGGGCCAAATCCGTCTACGAATTCTTCTCCGCCCAGGACGCCTTTCTCGACGCCTCCCCCCGGGATCTGCACCGCACCGCCGGGATGCTGGGTCTGCCCGACGACCTCTACTACGCCGACCGGCCCCTGGCCGCCCTCTCCGGCGGGGAGAAGATCAAGGTGCAGCTGGCCGCCCTGCTGCTCCGGCGGCCCGACGTGCTGCTGCTGGACGAGCCCTCCAACGACCTGGATCTGGAGACGCTGGAATGGCTGGAGGGGCTGATCCGGGGCTGGACAGGGGCGGTGCTCTTCATCTCCCACGACGAGACCCTGATCGAGGGCACCGCCAACCGGGTCATCCTGCTGGAGCAGCTGCGCCGCAAGACGGTGTGCCGCCACCAGATCGCCAACCTCCCCTTCCGGGACTTTATGGCCCAGCGTGCCGCCGGGTTCGAGCGGCAGGCCCAGCTGGCCGGCACCCAGCGCCGGGAGGAAAAGCGGGCGCTGGAGAAATTCCAGCGCATCCAGCAGCAGGTGGAGCACGCCCAGAACACCATCTCCCGGGGAGATCCCCACGGGGGACAGCTGCTGAAAAAGAAGATGGCCACCATCAAGGCCATGGAGCGGCGCTATGAGCGGCAGCGCGGCGAGATGGCGGACTTTCCCGAGTACGAGTCCCCCATCCTCTTCCGGCTCAACGAGCAGCGGCCCATGCCCGCGGGCAAGACGGTGCTGGAGTTTGCCGCGCCGGAGCTGCGCCGGGGGGATCGGGTGCTGGCCCGGAATGTGGCCCTGACGGTGCGGGGCGGGCGGAAGGTCTGCATCATCGGCCAAAACGGCGTGGGCAAGACCACCCTGCACCAGGCCCTGGCGGACAGCTTGCTCCCCCGCTCCGACCTGCGGTGCTTCTATATGCCCCAGGACTACGCCCTGGCGCTGCCCCTGGAGGAGACGCCCATCGACTACCTGGCCCCCTCCGGCGCGAAGGAGGACGTCACCTGGGCCCGCACCTGCCTCGGCTCCATGAAGTACACCGCCCAGGAGATGCTCCACCCCATCCGGGCCCTCTCCGGCGGGCAGAAGGCCAAGCTGCTGCTCCTCCGGGCCTCTCTGACGGAGGTGGACGTGCTGCTGCTGGACGAGCCCACCCGCAACTTCTCCCCCCTCTCCGCCCCGGAGATCCGGGCCATCCTGCGCGCCTTTCCCGGCGCGATCCTCAGCGTCTCCCATGACCGCAAATATCTCTCTGAGGTCTGCGACACGGTGTACCGCCTGACCCCCGGCGGCCTGGAGCCGGTGGACCCGGCCTCCCTCGGCCCGGAGACGGGGGAGGCGCCATGATCGTTCCGATCTATCATTATATTTTTGCATGGCTGAATCCGCTTTTCTATATGGTCAACCGCCGGTTTCTTTGTTATAATGTTAGGGTACAAACAAATTGCACGCAGAAAGCGGTGACTGAAACGACTATGGATACACAAAACACCCAGAAGGAGCTGTTTCACCACATTTGGAACAGCAGCTTTATCCGCATCATCATCTATGCTCTCCTGTGCCAGTTCACCATGGCAATCACCAACACGGTGCTCCCCCTCTACGTCATCAACGGCCTGGGCCGCTCCGCCGCAGACAGCGGCCTGCTGGGCACGGTGTTCACCTTTGGCAGCGTGGGCTGCCGGTTCTTCGCCGGCTACATCTCCGACCGCTTCGGCCGCAGAACCACGCTGATCCTGGGTGCCGGGATCGTCGGCGTCTCCCTGCTGGTGATGGGCTTCCAGACCACCCTCATCATGCTGCTGGTCTTCAAGGTCATCCAGGGCGTGGGTCACGCCCTGAACTCCACTGCCTCCAACGCCGTCGCCTCCGAGGTGCTGCCCCGGGACAAGGTGGGCCAGGGCATCGGCTACTACTCCCTGCACTCCATGGTGACCAATGCCATCGGCCCCACCGTCTGCCTGGCCCTGATGGGCGTGGGCGCGGCGGCCCTCAACGGCGGGCAGAACTATCAGCTGCCCATGGTCGTGGGCGGCATCATGGGCCTGGTCGCCATGGTGATCGGCGCGTCCATGAACTATGAGAAAAAGGCCCTCGCCCTCGACCCCAGCCTGAAGCGCAAGCCCAACGGCATCCACATCTCCGACTTTGTGGAGCGCCGGGCCCTGCTGCCCGCCCTGATGATGTTCTTCACCTCCTTCGCCTCCGGCGCGGCGGTGTATATGATCGTCTTCGCCAACGAGTATCAGTTCGGCAGCGTCGGCATCTACTACATCATCAACGCCCTGGTCAGCGTCGGCCTCCGCTTCGCCATCGGCTCCAAGCTGGACGCCATGCGCCCCCGCACCGTCGCCACCATCGCCATCGCCCTCAACGTGCTGTCCTACGTCCTGCTGGGCTTCACCCTGACCGAGTGGTCCTTCATCGCCTCCGCCTTCCTGATGGGCGCGTATCAGGCCATGTTGACCCCCACCTTCAACGCCATGGCCATGAAGCTCTCCCCCAAGAGCCGCGCCGGCGCCGCCTCCTCCACCTACTGGCTGGGCTTTGACGGCGGCATGGCCATCGGCATGCTGTTCTTCGGCATGGTCATCGACTGGGGCAGCTATCCCGCCGCCTTCCTGTTCTCCGCCGGTTACATGCTGGTCTTTGGCATCGTCGCCTTCTTCATCCTGCGGAAGGTGAAGCCCCTGCGGGAGCTGGAGAACCCGGAGGAGTAATTCCAACCCACAACCCTTTGGCCCTGATCCCGCGTCCCTGCGGTTCGAGATCAGGGCCATCGTGTGCTTTCACAAAGGAGGTATTTGATATGAAACTGCTGCTGAAAAATGCCACCCTGTGGGACGCGGCCAAGGGCTGGCGGCAAAATGACCTGCTGTTGGCGGACGAGGTCATCGCCGCCGAGGGCACTCTGGACGCCGCCCAGGCCGACACGGCGCTCGATCTGACCGGCTGCACCCTGCTGCCCGGCTTCGTGGACGCCCACGTCCACATCGCCCTGGACGACGGGCCCTTCCTGGAGGACGCGCCCCTGGGCTGGGCGAAAAACGGCGTGGCGGCGGTGCGGGACTGCGCCATGCTCTCCGCCCTGCCGGTGGCCGACTTCATCGCCTGGCAGCGCGGCCACGGGGACAGGCGCTGGCCCCTGGTGGTCAACACCGGAAAGTATATCGACGTCCCCGGGGGCTACGGCTCCGAGCTGCCCCCCGGCCATCAGATCGGCCTGCTGGGCCAGACGCCGGAGGAGATGGTCGCCGCGGTGGACGCCCTGTGGGCGGAGGGCTGCACCAAGCTCAAGATCGCCCTGGACGACAGCCCCAACCCCTTCAACCCCACCCTGCGGGAGCACAACCTCTCGCCGGAGCTGATCCGGGCCATCGTCCGGCGCGCCCACGACCACGGCATGCGGGTGACCGCCCATGTGCTGGAGGCCAAGCACCTGCGCACCCTGGTGGACTGCGGCATCGATGACGCGGGCCACACCCCCACCGACTTCGTCCCCGATGACCTGCTGCGGGAGATGGTGGAGAAGGACATCCCCATGGTGACCACCGCCGTCGGCCCGGTGCAGGACAACACCCCGGGCCTCAAGCCCAAGCGCCCCGGGCCGCCCCCTCCCCCGCCGGAGGTGGCCGGGGAGATGGCGAAGAAAAAGGCCGCCGCCACCGCCCACGCCGTGGACAATCTGCGCCGCTTCCACGCCCTCGGGGGCCGGATGCTGCTGGGCACCGACCTGATGTTCAGCAACAACTACGACACCTGCGCCTGCATCCCCGTGCTGGAGATGGAGGCCCTGCGGGAGGCGGGCATCCCGGTGGAGGGCATTCTGACCGCCGGAACCAGAGATCCCGCCGACGCCGTCGGCCTGGGCGACAGGCTGGGCACCCTGGAGGTGGGCAAGCTGGCCTGCGTCGTGGCCGTCAAGGGCGTCCTTTCAGGGGGCTTCTCCCCGCTGCTGCGGCCCGACCTGGTGGTCAACCGGGGCGAGATTTTGACAAAAAAGCTGTAAGAATGAGTACACCCCCAGCCCGGTTGGCTGGGGGTGTTTTGGGGAAGAAAAGAGAGAAAAGAGAATCGTGAATAGAGAAGCGAAATGGTGTGCTGCGCACATTTGATCTTGTCAACAAATGAAAAGCCCCGTGCCGAAGCACGGGGCTTTTTCTGTTCCGGTTCAGATCAGACAGATCGAAATCAGCCGATCTCGCCCTTGCCGATCCACTCGTCGACGTTGGAGGCGTCGATGAAGGTCAGCGGGGTGTAGTGATAATAATTGGTGGTGCCGGTGGTGACAACCTCGTAGATGGCCTTGACGGTCTCGGCGGCGATGTCATCGGCGCGGTTCATAACGGTCAGCTGCAGCTGGCCGTCCTTGACGGCCTGGATGGCGTCGTTCTGGCCGGTCAGGGAGTAAACCTTGATCTTATCGCCCAGGTTGGCCTCCTGGATGGCGGCGACAGCGCCCAGGGTCAGGTCGTCATCATAGCCCATGACCAGGTTGATGTTGGCGCCGTCAGCCTGGATGTGCTGCTCCATGAAGGTCTTGGCGTCGGTACGGCTGGAGAAGGCGTAGTCCGGCTCATACAGGTTGTAGTTGGTGTCGGCCATGGCGCGGGCGAAGCCAGCCTCACGGAGCTGATAGTCCATCAGGAAGGGCACGCCGGAGATCTGCACCACGTTGGCACCGGCGTCAGCGCCGTTCTGCTCGATGACATACTGGCCGATGTCATAGCACATCTGCTCCTGGTCGGGGCCGATGCAGGCGGTGGCATACTCGCGGCCTTCCTCGGCCACGTCCAGAGCGGTCAGGAACAGAGGAATGCCAGCGTCCTTGCACTCCTTGGCGATGTCCACCATGGCGGTGGGGTCGCCGCCGAAGACGGCCAGGGCGTCCACGCCGGCGTCGATCATCTGACGGCAGTAGTTGGCCACGTCGTCAGCCACGGTGTTGGCGTCCAGGCTCTTGACGGTGGCGCCGGCCTCGGTGGCCATGCGCTCCAGCTCAGTGCCCACACGGCCGCCCCAGGGAGCGGTGGAGGTGATGGTGACATAGCCGACGGTGGTGCCGGTCAGGTCAATGCCGGTCAGGTCGATGTTGCAGCCCTCGTCGGTGGAGATGGTCTTGCCGGAGGCGGCAGGAGCGGCATCGGCGGGAGCGGCGTCCGCGGGGGCGGAGGCGGTGGGAGCCGCGTCGCCGTTAGCGGCGGGGGCGCTGCTGGAGCCGCAGGAGGCCAGGGCGAAGACCATGACCAGGGCCAGCAGCAAAGCGGTAAGCTTTTTCATTGGTTTGTTTCCTTCCTTTCAAATGTAGCGATTTATGACATTCGCTGGCGCGAAATATCAACGGATATGGGCCGTCAGTCCGTGGCCTTGTTGCTGGTCAGGCGGTCGATGATCAGAACCACGATCAGCAGCGCGCCGGTGATCAGATTGACGTAGGACTGGGCCAGGAACATGGCGCTCATCATCTGGGAGATGACCCGCATGATGAGCACGCCCAGCAGGACGTGGATCGCGGTGCCCTTGCCGCCGGCCATCTTGATGCCGCCGATGACGCAGCAGGAGATGGTCAGGGTGGACAGACTGTTGCCCTGGGTGTAGATGGCGTAGCCCGCGCTGGACACCATGAAGAAGCCGCAGATGGCGCTGAGCACGCCGCAGATCACATAGGTGACCCAGACGGTGTTGCGCACGCTGATGCCGGCATAGGAGGCGGCCTCGGCGTTATCACCGACGATGTAGATGTTGTTGCCGAACTTGCTCTTGTACATCCAGAGGAAGACGACGGCGACGATGGCCAGGAAGATCAGCAGCGACGGGGTGAGCCACCGCATGCCGCCCAGCTTGGTGCGGGCGATGAGCTTGATGGCGTCGGCGTCGTCCGGGGAGAAGGAGCTCTGGGCGAAGTAGAACACGACGCCCTGGTAGGCATAGTTGGCGGCGATGGTGGCGATCAGGGAGGAGACGCCGATCTTCGCCACGAAGAAGCCGTTGATGAAGCCGGTGATGGCACCGGTGATGACGGCCCCGAGGATGGCGACGATCAGGGCGGCCACGGCGCTGCCGCTGGCGCGGTAGACGGCGTTGAAGCAGATGACGCTGGTGACGCCGGCCAGACCGGCCTGGAAGCCGGCGGACAGGTCGATGTTGCCGGTGATCATGACGATGGCCAGGCCCAGGCAGACAGGGCCGTACATGGCCGTGTAGTTCATGACGTTGTAGAAGCCATTTCCGAAGCCGTCCACCACGATGAAGGCGGCGGCGAGGATCAGGATGAGGATCAGAACGGAGTTGTTGTCCTTGAACAGCCGGACCATCTGTTTTCTGCGGTCAACGGTGTTGGCAATCACTTTTTCTTCCACAGTTTGACCCCCTTTCCTTTCAGCACGTCGAGGGACAGGGCAAAGAGCATGATCGCGCCCATGACCACCCACTGGAGATACTGGGACATATGCAGGCTGGTGAAGCCGGCGGAGAGCACGCCGTAGAACAGGATGCCGATGATGGTACCCCAGACGCTGCCCTTGCCGCCCTGCACGGCCACGCCGCCGAGGACGACGCAGAGGATGATCTGCATCTCGGTGCCGGAGCCGGCCTGGGGGTTGGAGCTCAGGGCGTTGGACATCATGACCAGGGCGGCCAGGCCGACGCACAGGCCGGTGATGACGTAGGCCACGGTGAGGTCCCGCTTATACTTGATGCCGGAGTACCGGGCGGCGATGGGGTTGGCACCGATGACGTAGAGCCGCTGGCCGAAGACGGTGCGGCTGAGCACCAGGCCCAGGACGACGGCGATGACGACGAACCATACCACCAGAATGCTGACCGGGCCGAAGGACGCCTTGCCGATGGCGAGGAAGGCGGGGTCGCAGGTGGCGGGGATGATCAGCACGGTGCCGGCGGAGACGATCAGCGCCAGGGCGTTGAAGATGGAGGAGCTGCCCAGGGTGGTGATGAAGCTGTTGAGCTTGACATAGCTGACCAGCAGGCCATTGAAGAGGCCGCAGGCCGCGCCGACGCCCAGGGTGGCCAGGACGGCCAGGGCGGCGTTGTCGGTCTTCATCATCACGCTGGCGGCGATGCAGCAGCAGAAGGTGAGCATATTGCCCACGGACAGGTCGATGTTGCCGGTCAGCATGACCAGGGTCAGGCCGAAGGCGACGATGCCGATGTACACCTGCTGCCGGAAGATCATCATCAGGTTGGACGGGGTGATGAAGATCAGGCCGGAGCCGGTGCCGGCGTGGGTGATCTGCAGCACGACCTCAAAGATGATCATGGCGACGATCATGGCGATGAACACGCTGCTGCCGTTCAGCGCCTGGAATTTGCCCCAATAATACTTGAAGCCCTTCTTCTCGGCGGTATCAGCCATTGCTCTCCACCTCCCTCTTCTCCTCCAATTCCTCGTGGAAATCCGGGTTGTACTCGCCGCCCAGGGCGCAGGCCAGAACCTGCTCCCGGGTCAGGGCAGGATTGATGGCCAGCTGAGCGGTCTTCTTACCCTCAAAGATGGTGATGACGCTGTCGCACACGCCCATGATCTCCTCGATCTCGGAGGAGACGACGATGATGGCCATGCCCTGCTTGGCAAGGTCGGACAGGATGCCGTAGATCTCCGACTTGGAGCCCACGTCGATGCCGCGGGTGGGTGCGTCCACGATGAGCACCTTGGGGGTCATGGTCAGCCACTTGGCAAGCACGACCTTCTGCTGGTTGCCGCCGGAGAGGTTGCCCACGGCCTGGCGGATGGAGGGCGTCTTGGTGCGCATGGCGGTGACGTAGTGGTCGGCGTCGTCCCGCTGCTTCTTGCGGTTGATGACGCCCGCGGTGGCCAGCTGATCCAGCTTGACGACGGTGGCGTTGAGCAGGATGGACAGGGGCAGGGCCAGGCCCTCCTTCTTCCGGTCCTCGGTGCAGAAGCCGATGCCCGCCTTGATGGCGGCGGCGGGGTTGCCGCCGTGGAGCCGATTGCCGTCCACCAGCACCTCGCCGGACTCGTAGTGATCCACGCCGAAGACGGCGCGCATGATCTCGCTGCGGCCGGCGCCCACCAGACCGAAGAAGCCCACGACCTCGCCCTTGCGGACGGTGAAGGAGATGTCCTGGAACACGCCCTTGCGGGTCAGGTTCTTGACCTCCAGCATGGGGGTGGTGATCTCGGCGGGCTCCTTGACGTAGAGGTTCTCCAGCGGGCGGCCGATCATGTTGGCGATCAGCTCCTCCTGGGTGAACTCGTCCTTGTTCTTGGAGATGATGTTCTGGCCGTCGCGGATGACGGTGATGCGGTCGGAGAGGAACATGACCTCGTCCAGCTTGTGGCTGATGTAGATGATGGCGATGTTCTTGTCCACCAGCTTCTTGATGACGTTGAACAGCGTCTCGGTCTCCGACTCGGAGAGGGAGGACGTGGGCTCGTCCATGATAATGAGCCGGGCGTTGCGCGTCAGGGCGCGGCCGATCTCGATCATCTGCTGCTGGCCGACGCTGAGGTCACCGGCGATGGTCTTGGCGGAGATGGGCATCTCCAGCTCCTGCAAAATCTCGGTGGCCTTGGCGTAAAGGGTCTTGTGATCGACCACGCCGCCCTTCATGGGCAAGTTGCCGATGAACAGGTTTTTGGCCACGTCCAGCTGCGGCGCGATGGAAAGCTCCTGATAGACGCAGGAGACGCCGGCGGCGATGGCCTCGGTGGTGGAACCGAAGTTGACGGTCTTGCCGTCGATTTTGTAATCACCGCCGTCACGGGCGTGAACGCCGGTCATTACCTTAATCAATGTGGACTTGCCTGCGCCGTTCTCGCCGCACAGGGAGTGAACCTCGCCCTCTCGAATGTCGAAAGAGACGCCGTCCAACGCCCGCACGCCGGGGAACAGCTTGACAATGCCCTGGAGCTCGATGAAAGTATCCCCTCTACTCAAGCTCTGCACCCCCTAAACTTTTCTCAGTAGACGCCGCGCCGAATCACGGGTCGGCCAATCTTCTGTTCGTCCATTATACCCCAGGCATAGGGAAAAAGCAAGCACAATCACCATTCTGTGCCTTTTTTTCTTTCGATATTTTGTGCATTGCAAACACCAAACGGCAACATTTTGTCCCCGATCGGGCAAAAGCAACCCCGGAGGCATACCGAAACGCCTTCGGGGTTATATTTTGTGACGATCCGATTATGCCACGGACAGGGCGCACACGCCGATGAGCCGATCGACCAGCGCCGCGGTGCCCCACCCCTCTGCGGTCTGCGCCGCGCTGGCGGGATCGTGGACGACAAAGCCCTCGTCGCCGTAGCCGGTGACGACGACATAGCGATCCCATGCCTCCGGCTCCTCGGCGGTCAGATAGCAGATCAGCACCGCCCCCTCCCGCAGGGCGTCCCGCATGGCCTGGGCGGAGCGCTCCAGCTCCCGGGCGGAGAGGCCGAAGGCGGCGCTGCCCTGGGTCATCAGGCTCCAGGTGGTGCCCACGGTGAGGTTGAAGTAGCCGTTCTGCTCGGCGTAGGCGGCCACCGCGTCGGGGGTGTACGCCTCGTCCCCGGTGAGGGCCAGGGCCGCCATGGACAGGCAGGTGGGGCCGTCCCCGGTCAGGGCCAGGGCCCCGGGGCCGTAGCTGGCATAGCCCCAGCGCAGGTCATATTGGTAGAGGGCGGGAACGCCGCCGGAGAGCTCCTGCGTCAGATCGACGGCCAGACGGGCGCTGTGCAGCTCGGGATAGTAGTAGACATAATTCAGCGTCTCCCCGTTGTCCTCCGCCAGCGCCCGCAGGGCGTCGGGGTAGGTATCCCGGTCGGTGCGGATTTTTTCCAGCTTCTCCTCGTCGGTCAGGCGCTCCTCCTCGATCAGGGCCAGGGCGGCGGTTCCCCCGGGGCTATCCGCCAGGGCGGAGTAGCTCCGCTGCGCCACGGATCGCACCAGGCCGATCCCCCGCCCCACCGCGACAACGCCGACGATCAGGGCCAGGGCCAGACTGAGGAGCAAAAAGAGCTCCAGCGGGGAAAACCGCCGTTTTTTTCTGTCTGTCCGGCCTTCTCCCCGCCCGCTCCCCGCGGATGCGGGCCGCTTTTTCCGGGGACGGGGGACCTCCGGCGTGGGCTCCCGCTCCGTCTCCCGGGCGCGCCGCCGGGCCAATCGCTCGTCCAGATGGCGCTTGACCTCGTCCAGGTTCTCCATCGCCGCAAACTCCCCCCTTTCCCGCTGTGTCGTGTTATAGGATACCATGCCAAAGCCAAATCATCAAGGGAAGTTTGTACAATGTGATGTAGAAAAATGTGCAGTAATTGTCCCATTTCTGGGTCATTCCACCCAAAACGCCCAGAGATTCTTGATCTGGCCCGACAGCTCCTCAAAGCGCCAGGCGCGCTCGCTGCGCTCCGGGCTGTTGGGGTCGTTGAGGCGGAAGGCCCCGTCCTCATAGCCCCAAAGCACCACAAAGTGTCCCCGGGTGGTAAAGTCCCCCGGCCCCATGGAGCAGATGATGGGGTGGCCCTGCTCCAGCTGGGCGGCCATCCGCAGCTCGTCCAGCGGCAGCTCCGCGCTGGTCAGGCCCAGCTGCGCGCAGCCAGAGCTCATCAGCGACCAGGCCGTGCCGGAGCCGGAGACATAGTAGCCCCCCTCCTCCGCCCACCGCGCCACATAGGCCGGGGTGAGGTCGGCGTTCCCCGTCAATGCCAGGGCCACCATGGACAGGCAGGTAGGGCCGCAGCCGGTGTAGCCGATCAGGCCGTCGCCGTAGGGCAGATAGCCCCAACGCGCGTCCCATTGGATCAGCCGGGGCACCCCCTCCCCCGCCGCCTCGTCGGTCAGGTCGATCTCCGGGGTGTCGTCCTTCCGCAGGGGGTATAGGTAGACATAATCAATCGCCTCCCCGTTGTTCTCCGCCAAATCCATCAGATCCGCCGTATAGTCCTCCGGGTGGGCGCGGATGTAGTCCAGCTTGTCCGCCGCGCTCAGGGTCTGGGCGTTCTGCTCCCAGTCTCCGTCCTCCGCCGCCCGGGCCGTGGGGGGCGTGTGGCCCAAACCCTGGAGGAGCAGGAGGGCCGCCCCCAGCAGCACCGCCCCCGCCACCGCCCAGAAGACGCGGCCCAGCCACCGGACACCCCGCTCCGGCGGCCTTCTGTCCGTGCAGTCGTGATTCATATGATTTCGCTCCTTTCGGTCTCCCCAAAGGATAAAACGCAAATGAAACCGAAACGTCGACAAAATGCATCAAACCGGCCTCTTTTTTTTGCCGCGAAAAAACCCAATCAAAACCCAACCGAAACCCAACCGAAACCGAACCATCACCGAACCCTAACCTTAGAAAGGGAGATGGAGAGAAAAAAAGAAACGAAAATGAACCCGCATACGGCAAGGGAGCCGGAAAGGACGAAGGAGGGAGGAAACACGAACCCCCGACCTTTCGGCCGGGGGCTTTCTGTGCAAAAATCTGTGGACTGTGGAAACGTGCCTGTGGATTCTGTGGATTGTGGCCCGTGTCCCTGGTTACCGGGTCAACTCGTCCATCTCGTCGATGATCCGGTCGAAGAGCCGGAGGGCCTCGTCCACGGGCTGGGCGGTGGTCATGTCCACTCCGGCCCCCTTCAGCAGGTCGATGGGGGGCTGGGAGCTGCCGCTGCTCAGGAAGTGGAGATAGCGCTCCACGGCGCTGCTGCCCTCCTTCAGAATCTTCTGGGACAGGGCGATGGCGGCGGTGTAGCCGGTGGAGTACTGGTAGACGTAGTAGTTATAGTAGAAATGGGGCATCCTGGCCCACTCCAGGGCGATCTGGTCGTCCACCACCATGTCGGGGCCAAAGTAGTCCTCGTTGAGCTGCTTGTACAGGGCGCACAGGGCCTCGGCGGTGACGCCCTCCCCGGCCTCGGTCAGCTGGTTGAGCTTCAGCTCGAACTCGGCAAACATGCACTGGCGGTACAGGGTGCCCTTGAACTGCTCCAGGAAGTGGTTGAGCAGATAGGCCCGCTGCCGCTTGTCGGTGGTGGTTTTCAGGAAGTACTCCATCAGCAGCGCCTCGTTGCAGGTGGAGGCGATCTCCGCCACGAAGATGACGTAGTTGGAGTAGACCGCCGGCTGGTGGGTGCAGGAGAGGTAGGTGTGGATGGAGTGGCCCATCTCGTGGATCAGGGTGAAGACGTCGTCCAGGGTGCCGTGGAAGTTGAGCAGGATGAC
>JAFVAS010000217.1 GCA_017480395.1 Oscillospiraceae bacterium
CCACCGCTCGCAGGGAGTCTCCGATGGTGGGCTTGTCATACCGTTCCCCAAAATACCATGCCGAACCGGCCAGCTGTACCCCCAGGGCACCGGCCATGACCGCCTCGGTCTGGGCGGAGTTGGGGCTGGCATGGTTGCGCCGATCCCGCCGCCAGATACGCCACGCGCCGGAGGTGCTCTCCCGGACGAACAGCGTGGCGGCGATCATGACCAGGGCCGCCAGGCGGGCGGGAATAAAATTCGCCGCGTCGTCCAGACGCGCCGCCGCCCGGCCAAAGTGGAGATAGCGCTGGTTTTTGTAGCCCACCATGCTGTCCATGGTGTTGATGGCCTTATAGGCCAGAGCCAGCGGTGCGCCGCCGATCACCAGATACAGCAGCGGCGCAAACACCCCGTCGGAGAAATTCTCCGCCACCGTCTCGATGGCGGCCCGGATCACCCCGGCCTCGCTCAGATTCTGGGTGTCCCGCCCCACGATGCGGCCCACCGCCGCCCGGGCCTCGGGCAGGGATTGCTCCGTGAGGGCCCGATAGACCCTCCGGCTCTCGTCCCGCAGCCCCCGCATGGCCAGGGCCTGCCAGCCCCAGAAGGCGTTGAGGGCCACCCAGAGCCACGGGTGGACAATCCAGGCCAGGGCGCACGCCCCGCCGCTCAGCAGCAGGGTGCCCAGCGGCAGCACCGCCGCCAGGATAACGCCCGCCCGGCGCTCCCCCCCCGGCGTGGCCGGGAAATGATCGCGCAGACGGCGCTCCAGCGCGGTGATGCACCGTCCCATCCCCACCACCGGGTGGGGCAGCCAGGCCGGATCCCCCAGCAGCAGATCGAGAATAAATGCGGTCAGCGCCGCAAAAACAAGCTTCATGCTCTCATTCCTTACAATAATTCCGCTCTCCCAACAGGGTCAGCCGCCGTGTCCCCCGCCAGGCGGAGGCGTCCAGGAGATAGCCCGCGCCGCAGGGCACATGCCAGGAGAAATAGTCCCGCCGGGGTAGGGCATAGCGCTCCAGCGCCGCCATCAGGGTGCCGCCGTGGGCCACGATGACCACCCGCTCCTCCCGGGCCCCATCCAACAGATCGGAAAAGGCGCAGCACACCCGGCGACAGAATTCCTCTTTGGACTCCCCGCCGGGACAGCGGCCCAGGCATCCGCCCTCCACCCAGGCCCGGTAATCGGGGTCATCGGAGAGCTCCTCGAAGTTTTTCCCCTCAAATCGCCCGAAATCCATCTCCTCCAGAGCGGGCACTGCAATGCGCTCCGCGCCGGGAAACAGCAGCGCCGCCGTCTCCGCCGTCCGCCGGAGCCCCGTGGTGTAGACCCGCTCTGGGGGTAATTCGGCGGGGCACAGCGCGGCAATCCCCTCCGGCGAGAGGGGCACATCCGTCCGGCGGCCCTGATAGCAGCCCCGGCTCTGGAGGGCGGTGGAGCCATGGCGGATCAGCTCCACCGTCATGGCAGTTTTCCCTTCAACACCTGGGGCAGGCCGCAGCACACCCGCACCACGACCTCCGCCCGCTGCGCCAGCTGGCAGGCCAGCCTTCCGGCCCGCTCCCGGGCCTCGCGCTGTCCTGCATCCACCGGAACCACGCCGCCGCCGATCTCGGTGGCGATCACCACCTCATGGGCAGCCAGGGCGTCGGCCAGAGTGGGGAGATCCCCGGCCTGCTCCGCCAGCCGCTCCACGTCCCGCACCCCATGGGCGTCAAACATCTCCTGCGTCCACCCAAGGGCGGCGCAGATATAATCCTGCTTGCCCGCAAAAAGCGGGCCGGTCACAAAGATCATCCGAAACGCACCTCCAACAGCTGCACCCCCACCAGGGCGAGCAGCATCCAAAGCTCCGCCATCTGCAAAAACCACCCGGCCAGGTCGCCGGACAGGCCGCCGAACTGCCGGAGCAGCACCCCGCGATACCAGCCCAGCACCGCCAGGGCCGCCACGGCCATGGCGATCCCCTCCACACCGCTCAGGCACAGGGCCAGGCAGAGCGCCCCGGACAGCACCGCCAGCGCAATGCCCACCCGCCTGCGGTCAGCGGCGGCGGCAAAGGTATGGGCCAGCCCGGTGTCGGAGGCGAGGGGGAACACCGTCACCGCGAGGCCGGACAGGCTGCGGCTCAGGCAAAAGGAGAGCAGCAGCGGAATCGCCCGAAACTCCGGCAAAACGGCCCAGAGCGCAAAGGAAATCAGAAAGTAAGCACCCAGCCGGATGGCGGCAAAGGAGCCGATGTGGGGGTCCTTCAAAATCTCCCGCTTCCGCTCCGGCGCGGCGTGGCTGGCCAGAGCGTCCCAGGTGTCGCAGGCCCCATCCAGATGGATGCCCCCGGTGAGCCCCACCGGGATCAGGCACAGCCCCACCCCCCGCAGCAGCGCCGGAAGGGACAGCCATTGGCACACCCCCGCCCACAGGGCGCAGACGCCGCCAATCAGAAGGCCGATCAGCGGAAAGGCCAGCAGGGCGTAGCGCATGTTTTCCCTGCTCCAGGCAAATTGGGGCATCGGCACGGCGGAAAACATGGAGAAAGCAACGGCAATCGTCTGCAAAACAGTCATATTGCCCCTCCTTTCAACACATTTGGCAGGCCGCACAGCACCTCCACCAACCGATCCGCACGCCGGGCCAGCACGCGGTTGAGGTGGGCGAGGGCCCGAAGATATTCCATCGTCTCCGCCCCATAGTCCGCTCCGCCGGAGAACACCTCATTGGTCACCACCGTCAGATGTTCGCATCGGGTCAGCAGGGCCTCCACCCCCCGCAGCGCCGCGTCGGCTCCGGCCCCTCCGGGGGCGTAGAGCTCGTTGGAGAGCAGATTGCCCAGATCCTCCAGCAGCACGCTGGTTCCTTCTGGAATGGTCAACCCCGCCAGATCGGTATACCGCTCCACGGTTTCAAACCCCCGCCCGGCCCGGGCGCGGCGGTGCCGCTGGATCCTGGTCACGCACTCCGCGTCCCAGGGATACATGGTG
Source organism: Oscillospiraceae bacterium (assembly GCA_017480395.1). Taxonomy (GTDB): domain Bacteria; phylum Bacillota; class Clostridia; order Oscillospirales; family Oscillospiraceae; genus UMGS1766. The sequence continues at coordinate 2,965 of JAFVAS010000217.1, forward strand.
GCGAGATAGACCCACCGGGAGGACAGGGAGGCCGACCAGTCCTCGGCATATGCGCTTTTTCCGCTGGCGGCTCCGCCGACGACAAGGGTAAACATAGAGGCTTCTCCTTTTTCATTGCTGTGGGGTGTAGGCATCGATGCCCAGATGGTCGAAGGTGTGGCCGCTGTGGTAGACCTCCAGGGCCAGATCCAGCAGGGGCAGCGCGGCCACCGCGCCGCTTCCCTCCCCCAGCCGCAGTCCGGCGCAGATCAGCGGCTCCAGTCCCAGATGCTCCAGCACCAGCGCCGCGGCGGGCTCGGCGGAGCGATGGCTGGCCAGCAGATAATCCCCCGCCGCAGGGCACAGCGAGATGGCACACAGGGCGGCGACGCCGGTGATCAGACCGTCCAGCAGCACCGGGACGCGATAGGCCGCGCCCCCCAGGCACAGGCCGCACAGGGCGGCGAGATCCAGTCCCCCCACCTTGGCCAGCACGTCCACCGGGTCCCGGGGATCGGGGCGGTGAAGGCGCAGGCCGTCCTCGATGGCGGCGATCTTCCGCGCCAGTCCCGCGTCGGAGAGGCCCGCCCCCCGGCCCGCCAGCTCCTGCGGCGTCCGATGGAGCAGCGCGCCGGCCACCGCGCAGGAGGTGGTGGTGTTGCCGATCCCCATCTCCCCCAGCAGCAGCAGATCCGCCCCCATTTCGCTCTGCTCTCCGGCCAGGGTGATGCCCGTCTCGATGGCGCGGACACATTCCGCCCGGGTCATGGCGGGTTCCCGGGTGAAATCGCCGGTGCCGTTGCGGACACGCCGGGCCTCCACGCCGGGGGCACCGGGGAAGTCCAGCATCCCCAGGTCAACTGGCACCACCCGGCAGTTCGCCCGCCGGGCCATAAAGCTGACGGTGCTGTCCCCCCGCCCCAGGGC
>JAFVAS010000218.1 GCA_017480395.1 Oscillospiraceae bacterium
CAGCACCGGGGTGTTCTCGGGATCATAGCCCAGCTCAGCCATCAGGGCCCTGGAATTTTGCAGATTCTGCCGGGTGTTGAAGGAGGTGTCCTCCAGAACAATCTGCTCCGCCGGGACTCCCGCCGCAATCAGCGCATCGGCCATGGCCTGAGCCTCGGAGCAGGGCTCGTCGTTCCCCTGTCCCCCGCTGACGATGACTGTCATCTCCGGGTGGTCGTCCAGGTATTCCAGCGCCTTGTCCAGCCGATAGCGCAGCACCGGCGACGGCCCGTCGGGCCAGACCATGGCCCCCAGGACAATCATCACCTTCGGCTCATGGCGCACATCGTCCCGGGCGCTGAGCAGAATGAACGCCTCCAGCCCAGCACAGCACAGCAAGAAAAGCGCAATCAGAATCAACACGATCTTTCCCAACCGTTTCACGCCTGGGCCTCCTCCAGCTGCAGGGACAGCTCCTCCCATTGTTCGTAGAGTTCGTTCAGCCTGGTCTCCGCCGCCTCCCGCTCCTGCGTCAGCGCCTGGAGCTTCTGGTAGTCGGTAGCGTTGGCCTCCATCTCGCCGTCGAGGGCGGCAAGCTGCTCCTCTGCCCGGGCGATGTCCCGCTCCAGGGCGCGGAGCTGCTTCTCCAGATTCTTTGTGCCGCCGGGCGATTTCGCCTTCGGCTTGTCCTTCTTCGGCTTTGCCGCCTCCGTGGGCTTGAGGACGCTCCTCAGCTCCTCCTCCCGGGCCAGCTTGGCGCGGTAGGCGTCGTAATCCCCCCGGAAGTCGGAGATTTTGCCGTTCTCCAGGGTCCAGATCCGGCTGGCAAACCGATTGATGAAATAGCGGTCATTGGAGACGAAGAGCAGTGCGCCTTCAAAGTCCTCCACCGCCTCCTCGATCCACTCCCGGGAGGAGACGTCAAGGTGGTTGGTGGGCTCGTCCAACACCAGCAGGTTGATGCTGTCCATCATGAGCATACAAAGCTTCAGCCGGGACAGCTCGCCGCCGGAGAGAGCGGACACCGGCTTGAACACGTCCTCCCCCCGAAAGCGGAAGGCGGCCAGCTGATCCCGCGCCTCCTGGGCGGAGCAGTCCTTTTCATAGATCAGGGTGTCCACCAGATTGCGCTCCGGGTGGGCGAACCGGACGATCTGGGGCAGATAGCCCACCTTCACCGTGGGGCCGAAGTGGATCAGGCCCCAGTCCGGCTTTTCCTCCCGGAGCAGCAGCTTTAAAAAGGTGGTCTTTCCCGTTCCGTTGTCCCCCAGCAGGGCGATGCGCTCGCCCCCAAGCACCTCCAGATTCAGATCGGAGAAAAGGGTTTTGTCGCCAAAGGACTTGCGCAGCCCCTCCACTGAGAAGAGCAGGTCGCCGTGAAATTCGGTGGAACGGAAGCCCTGCTTCAAATTCTGCTCCCGGCGGGGCTTGTCGGTGGTGCGCATTTTCTCGATGCGCTTCTCCATGGAGAAGGCCCGCTTATGCAGCTTGTCGTTGCCCATAAAGGCCCACAGGTGCATCTGATCGGCGGCCCGGGTGAGCTGCTCAATCTTCGCGCGCTCCTTCTCGTACTGCTTCATGCGCTCCTGGTAGCGGCGCTCCCGCTCCACCACATAGAAGCTGTAATTGCCGGAGTAGAACTCCGCCTTGCCCTCGTTGAGGGCGACGATGCGATCCACGCACCGATCGAGGAAATAGCGGTCGTGGGAGATGGTGAGCACCGTGCCCTTGAAATGGGACACATAGTCCTCCAGCCACTCCACCGCGTGGAGGTCGAGGTGGTTGGTGGGCTCATCCAGCAGGAGGATATCGGTGTCCTCCAGAATGAGCCGTGCCAGGTTGATGCGGGTCTTCTCCCCGCCGGAGAGGGCGTCAAAGGGGCGCTCCCGCATCTCCCGCGGAATGCCGAGGCCGTTGCACACCTTGCTCAGGCGCACGTCCACATCGTAGCCGCCGCTGAGGGCGATACCGTCGCTGAGGCGGTCGAAGCGGCGCAGGACCGCCTCGTCATAGTCGCCGGACTCCATCTGCTCCGTGAGCTGCTTCAGCTCCTCCTCCATGGCATGGATGCGGGCAAAGGCGGTGTCCAGCACGTCCTTCACCGTGAACTCCGGCGGATAGACCGGGATCTGGGAGATCAGGCCGATGCGCTTGCCCGGAGCGATGACCACATCCCCCTCGTCGGGCAGATAGGCCCCGGTGAGGATGCGGAACAGGGTGGTCTTGCCGGAGCCGTTGCGCCCCAGAATGCCGACCCGCTCCCCCTCGTTGACCTGAAAGGTCAGCCCATCCAGCACATTCTCACCGATCTGAAAGGACTTGACCAGGTTGGAGACTGCGATATCAATCATGACTGCTTCTCCGGGGTGATCTCGGCGAGATACTCCACAAGATGCTCAAAGCGCATGCCCCGGCTGGCCTTGACCAGCACGGTGCTGCCGGGTATGACCGCCTGGGCCAGCGCCTTCTGGGCCTGGGCCTGGTTGGCACATCGGTAGATCTCCGACACGCCGGACTCCTCCGCCCCGTCGGCGATATACTCCGCCAGCTTGCCCACCGTGACCAGGCAGTCGATCCGCGCAATCCCCAAAAATCGGCCCACGCTCTGGTGCAGACTGGGGCCGAGGTCGCCCAGCTCCAGCATATCGCCCAGTACAGCAATGCGCTTGCGGCTGCTCTGCTTGGAGAGGATGTCCAGCGCCGCCCGCATGGACTGGGGATTGGCGTTGTAGGTGTCGTTCAAAATCGTGATGTCATCCCCCCGGTGGAGGATGGCCATGCGCATTTTGGTGGGCTCAAACTCCAGAATGCCCCGGTTGATCTGCTCGTCGGTGAGGCCGAACATCCGCCCCACGGCGGCGGCCATGGTGACAGGATAGATCATATGCGCCCCGAGGCCAGGGATATACTGCTCCCAGCTGCCGGTGGGCGAGGCCAGGGTGCACGTCATGTGGTCGTCCCATTGCTCGCACAATTCTTCGCCGCGCCAGTCGTTGTCCGACCCGGCGCCGCACCAAGTGATGGCCTGGTCGATCCGGCCGTCCAGGGTGCGCAGCAGCACATCGTCCCCGTTGAGAACGGCCCGCCCCTCGGCGGTCATGCCGTGAAAAACCTCGGCCTTGGCCTTGAGGGTGTTCTCCCGGCAGCCCAGGTTTTCAATGTGGGCGTCGCCGATGTTGGTGATCAGCGCCACGTCCGGCCGGGCGATCCGGGTCAGATAGTCGATCTCCCCCAGGTGGTTCATTCCCATCTCCAGCACCGCAATCTCATGGGCGTGGGTCAGGCGAAAGATGGTCAGGGGCAGACCGATATTGTTGTTGAAGTTCCCGTCGGTCTTGAGGACGTTGTACTTCTCCCCCAGCACGGCGGCCACCATATCCTTGGTGGTGGTCTTTCCGACGCTGCCGGTGACGGCGATCACGGGAATGTGAAAGAGATTGCGGTAATAGACCGCCAGATCCCGCAGGGCATCCTGGGTGTCGGAGACCAGGATATAGCCCCGCCCCGCCACAGGGCTCTGGGGCTCTTTGGCGGTGAGGACGGCCAACGCACCGTGCTCCAGGGCGGAGTCGATGTAGTCATGGCCGTCAAAGCGGTCCCCCACCAGCGGGAGAAAGAGGCATCCTTTTTTGATTTTGCGGCTGTCGGTACAGACATCGTGGATCGTCTGCTCCGCCAGCGCCGGCGTCAGCAGTCTGCCGCCGGTGGCCTGGGCCACCTGTTCCAGCGTGAGTGCTTCCATGCTCAAAGCCCCTTTCTCGCCCGCAGGGAGGCGTTGACAATCCGCTCGCACAGCTCGCCATAGCTGATTCCCACTGCGGCGGCCTCCTGGGGCACCAGGCTGGTGGGGGTCATGCCGGGAAGGTTGTTGATCTCAATGAAATAGGGCTCCCCCTCCGCTGTGACGATAAAATCCGCCCGGGCGTAGACGCTCAGCCCCACCGTCTCAAAGACCTTCAGCGCCGCCTCGGCGATGCGCGCCTCCCACTCCGCGGGGATGGGGGACGGGCAGATCTCCTCCGCCGCCCCGGGCTGGTACTTGTTCTCGTAGTCATAGAAGCCCTGCCTGGGGATGATCTCGATGGAGGGCAGGGCCCGCCCCTCCAGCACCGCGATCTGGATCTCCCGACCCTCGATGTACTGCTCCAGCACGCAGCGGGCGCCAAAGCGCAGACCCAGCTCCATGGCAGCCCGGAATTCCTCCTCCGTGCGGGCGATGGAGACGCCGATGGAGGAGCCGCAGGACACCGGCTTGACCACACAGGGCAGCTTGGTGCGCGCCAGAATGGCGTCGATTTCGGCGGCGGTGTAGCTGACGCACTCCCACGCCGGGGTCAGCACGCCGACGGGAGCCACCAGCTTTTTGGTCAGGTCCTTGTCCATGGCGATGGCGGAGCTGAGGTAGTCCGAGCCGGTAAAGGGGATGCCGTGCATGGCCAGAGCCGCCTGAAGCCGCCCATCCTCGCCGCAGTCCCCGTGCAGCGCCAGAAAGACGATGTCGGCGGTGCGGCACAGATCGATGACCCCCTCCCCGAAGAGGCTGTCGGAGGTATCCCTCCGCTGTCCGCGGATGGCCGCGATGTCGGGGGCCTCCCGGGAGACCTTCTTCCACTCCTCCGGAACGGGGGCATCATACAGCTCCTCCAGGGTGCCGGAGAAGCCCTCCAATCCAAAAAACAGGTCACACAGCGCCACGCGGTGTCCCCGCTCCAGCAGGGCCTGGGCCACCAGGGTGCCGGAGGAGAGGGACACGTTGCGCTCCCCGCTCAGGCCCCCGGCCAGAACTACGATCTTCATAACGATCCAAAACTCCCTTTTCTATAAAAATCAAGACCAGCAAGGCAAAATCGCATAATCAATCAACTTAGTATTATAACATCCCCCTGTCCATATCTCAACCAAAAAAACATGGAAAATAGGACGTATTTTCCCCGCATCCCCGGCAAAATCGCTTGACTGTCCCTTCTGGGATGCTATACTGGTACTATCCAGCGAATCCAGACCGTGTCATCCTATTCCATTTCCCGAAGGAGCGTGCCCATGAGAAAGTACATCGCCGCCGTCGCCCAGATCAACACCGCCACCCCCTGGGCGGAGAATATGCAGCGCATTGAGGGATATATCGACGACGCCGCCGCGCGAGGGGCGAAGCTGATCGCCTTTCCCGAGAGCTTTTCCCAGTATCTCGGCGGCAAAACCCCCACGGAGGAATTGGAGGACAGTCCGACCCTGCGCCGGATGGCGGCCAAGGCAAGGCAGCACGGCATGTGGGTGCTCTGCGGCTCCCTGTTCACCCCCAGCGGCGTGGACGAGCGGCGGAGCAACACCTCTGTCCTCCTCGATCCCCGGGGAGAGATCGCCGCGTCCTATGAGAAGATGCACATGTTCGACGTGACGCTGCCCGACGGCTCAAAGCGCCTGGAGTCCAACCGGTTCCGTCCCGGGGAGCGGATCGTCACCCTGGACAGCGAGCTGGGAGTGCTGGGGATGAGCGTCTGCTTCGACGTCCGCTTCCCCGAGCTCTACCGCATCATGGCCCTCCAGGGGGCCCAGGGGCTGCTGGTGCCCTCCATGTTCACCAAG
>JAFVAS010000219.1 GCA_017480395.1 Oscillospiraceae bacterium
TCCGGGGATCTCCATCACCCTCTACCCCAACAGCGGCAACACCCGCATCATCGAGTTTTCCTTCACCTATGACCGGTCCCAGGCCAGTCTGCTGGAGCGCGCAGAGGCCGTGGCCGCCGCCGCTGCACAGCTTGTGGGTCAGGACGCCGCGGCGGACAGCAACGTGGCCTGGCTGCTCTACTCCCGGCTGGTCAGCCAGGTCAGCTTTGACCCGGACGGCAACAGCAATGTCTACGACGCCCTGTGCCGGGGCAGCGCCGACAGCGAGGGGATCGCCCTGGCCTACGAGCTGCTGTGCCAGCTGGCCGGCATCCCCTGTCAACTGATCCAGGGTACCCTGAACGGCGAGCCCCACAGCTGGAACCTGGTCACCCTGGGCGAGGTCAGCTGGCAGCTTGATCTGACCCGCAACGACCCGGAGGAGCATTTTCTGCACAACGACGCCACCATGGCCGACGCCCATTACAGCTGGTCCACCGAGGACTACCCCGCCTGCGAGGGCGAGGAGGAGCCGCTCCCGACAACGGATGTTGTGGTGACGGAGCCAGCGCCCGAGGACGGCGCGCCCCAGGACGCCGAAACGCCGCAGGAATCCGGCACGGAGGGGGACGCACCCCCGGTTTCCGAGGAGGATTCCCAGCCCTGAGGCAAAAAATCAGCGGAGATTTCAAAAAAAGGGTTGACATGTGCCATTTTTTTGATATAATAGTTTCTGCTGTTGCGGGAGTAGCTCATCTGGTAGAGCGCCACCTTGCCAAGGTGGAGGTAGCGAGTTCGAGCCTCGTCTTCCGCTCCATAAAAAGCACCTGCCTTGGCAGGTGCTTTTTTCTACCTATTCTTGCAATGAAACAAAGGGGCGGTGGAAGCATATGGAAATCATCGAATGCAAATGCGAAAAATGCGGTAACGATAAATCGTATAAAAAGAAAATAAACAATCTTGAATACGGAGAATGCACAAAATGCGGCGCAATGACATACAGCAGAGCGCTGACAGCGCCGAAGCAGCAGCTTGTGCGCTGTCCATATTGTAATTCTTACGAGGTGGAGAAAATTTCTCAAGTTACAAAGGCGGCCAATGTTGCGGCGTTTGGGATTTTTTCTCTTGGTAAGGTCACAAAGCAATGGCATTGCAACAACTGCAAGAGCAATTTCTAAACGAATCAGACGATGATGCGGCGTTGGCTCAACTTAGCCCAAAGGCTATTTTGAGCCAGCGCCTTCACTGTCCCCAACGCACGTTGAATTTTTCTGCAGCTGTGCTATAATCAAGGAGACAAAACGGCAATTGGGAGGAGGTGAGACCATGCCGCCAACACTCAGCGATCCCGTCCAGGCCCTGCCCGGAATCGGCCCAGCCAAGGCGCAGACCCTGGAAAAGCTGCGTATCGCCACGGTGGGCGACCTGCTGGAGTGGTACCCCCGGGACTATGAGGATCGCCGCAGGATCTGGCCCATCCGCAAGGCCCCGGTGGGGGAGGCGGTGTGCGTCCAGGGCATTGTGGCGCGGGACGCCTCCACCTCCTATATCCGAAAGGGCATGCACCTCACCCGCACCGTCGTCTTTGACGACAGCGGCTCCCTGACCCTCACCTTCTTCAACCAGACCTTCCTCGCCCGGCAGCTGCGCACCGGGGCCTCCGTCGTGCTCTATGGCCGAATGGAGGAGAGCAACGGGCGGCGCAGCATGTCCAACCCCGTCTGCGAGCCGGAGGGCCGGGGGGAGATCACCGGGCGCATCGTACCCGTCTACCCCCTGACCCAGGGCATCTCCAGCCGTCAGCTCTCCCGCTGGATCGGCGTCGCCCTGGAGGCGTGCGGGGATCAGCTGACCGACGACCTGCCGGAGCAGGTGCGGCTGGCCCATCAGCTCCCCCCGCGGGGCTGGGCGGTGCGGACGCTCCACGCGCCGGAGGACTTTGACCGCCTGGCGCTGGCCCGACGGCGGCTGGTCTTTGAGGAGCTGTTCTATCTCACCGTCGGTCTGGCCCGGCTCCACGCCCGGCGTCAGGCCGGGGAGGGCTGCCGCTGTGCGCACCATCCCCCGGAGGACTATTGCGCCCTGCTCCCCTTCTCCCTGACCGGGGCCCAGCGCCGCACCCTGGGGGAGTGCTTTGAGGACATGGCCTCGGGCCGCCGGATGAACCGGCTGATCCAGGGAGACGTGGGCAGCGGCAAGACCGCCGTGGCCGCGGGCGCCGTCTGGCTGGCGGCCAAAAGCGGCTGGCAGGCCGCGCTGATGGCCCCCACCGAGCTGTTGGCCGCCCAGCATTACCGCACCCTGTCCGACCTGCTCTCCCCCGCCGGCATCCGGGTGGGCCTGCTCACCGGCTCCATGCGGGCAAAGGAGAAGCGGGATGTGCGGGAGCGCCTCGCCCTGGGGATGCTCGATCTGGTGGTGGGCACCCATGCCCTGATCTCGGAGGGGACGGCTTTCGCCCGCCTCGGCCTGGTCATCACCGACGAGCAGCACCGCTTCGGCGTCAACCAGCGCTCTGCCCTGGTGGGCAAGGGGGATCAGAACCACCCCCATGTGCTGGTCATGTCCGCCACCCCCATCCCCCGCACCCTGGCCCTCATCATCTATGGCGACCTGGACGTCTCCATCATCGACGAGCTGCCCCCCGGGCGGCAGCGGGTGGACACCTTCCTGATCGGCGAGGACAAGCGGGCGCGGATGCAGGGCTTTATCCGTACCCAGGTGAGCCAGGGCCACCAGGTCTATATCGTCTGCCCCGCCGTGGAGGAATCGGAGGTTCCGGAAGCCGCCCCGATCCACAACGCCACGGAATACGCCCGGGAGCTGCAAACAACGGTCTTCCCCGATCTGCGGGTGGGCCTGATCCACGGGCGGATGAAGGGGAGCGACAAGGAAACAACCATGGCTCGCTTTGTGGCCGGGGAGATCGACATCCTGGTCTCCACCACCGTCATCGAGGTGGGGGTGGACGTTCCCAACGCCACCCTGATGGTCGTCGAGGACGCGGATCGCTTCGGCCTGTCCCAGCTGCACCAGCTCCGGGGCCGGGTGGGCCGGGGCAGCGGCAAGTCCTACTGCATTCTGGTGTCCTCCACCCGGGGCGAGGAGACCCGGGAGCGGCTGCGCGCCCTCTGCGCCACCACCGACGGGTTCAAAATCGCGGAGAAGGATCTGGAGCTGCGCGGCCCTGGCGACTTCTTCGGCTCCCGGCAGCACGGCCTGCCCCAGCTTCGAGTGGCCGACCTGGCCGGGGACACCCGGGTGCTCTACGAGGCCCGCTCCGCCGCCGAGGCGCTGATCGCCGCCGACCCGGAGCTGGATGAGCCAAAACACCGTCCCATCCGGGAGCGGGTGCAGCGGCTCTTCACGGAAAACCCGGATATCTTCAACTGAAGTGTAATTTGAGGAGGCACAGCATGAGCAACCCCTATCTGGAGCGGGCCCGCGCCCTGCGGGATGACCCCGACGCCCACTACAACTGCGCCCAGGCCGTGGTCATGGCCTTTGCCCCGGAGTGCGGGCTGACGGCGGAGCAGGCCGCAGCCCTGACGGCCCATTTTGGCAGCGGCATGAAGATAGCCGCCACCTGCGGGGCCATCACCGGCGGACTGATGGTGATCGGCCTCATGGGCGGCGGGGACGACGCCTACCGCGCCTTTATGACCGCCATGCGGGCGGGACACGAGGGCATGACCGACTGCGCCGACCTCCTGCGAGCCAACGCCGCCCGGGGCGGAGCGAAAAAAAATCATTGCGACGGCATGGTCTACGAGGCGACGGAGCACCTGTCCAAGATCCTGCATCTGTGCGACTGAACCGCCAGACAGAATGCCGGTTGCCGGGCGGCCCTTGGGCCGCCCGGCCTTGTTTACAGGCTCACCATTGCCGGCCCGGCGCGGAGCCTGCTCCTGGTGCCAGGGGCTGGCCGGGGTGTATGATTACCCGGTCATGGCCGGGAGGTCTGCCGCCGCCACGGGAATTGCCATTGCATTGTGGAGTATGACCCCGGCAGCGGCAACCGGCAGAATGTCCACACAAAACGCTGGACAGAGGACGCCGCGCCTGATAAGATAGAAGCGAGGAAGCGGATCACCGTGCACCCGGA
>JAFVAS010000220.1 GCA_017480395.1 Oscillospiraceae bacterium
ATAATTAAAGATAAGTCCGAACTTTCTGAAGTCGATCAGTTTTGCCGCCTGTTCGGTCAGTTGTTCGTTGTTTACGGTGGTCAGTTGTGCAAAGTAGACGAGCATTATAAGCATGCAGTACACCGTCGCAAAAACCATACCAATATTCGCAGCGACTTTGCGGTCGCTTTCGCATTCGTTGTGCAGACCTGCTGTCATCATGATAAACCCTATCGGCAGAATAAGGCAGACAAAGAAACTGCCCATAGAGAAATTGATTATCTGAAATATCGCGAACAGGAATACTGTCACCGTTACTATCGCTGAGCCTGCTTTGGGTATCATCTTGTTCAAATCCATTTACTCTTTCACCTACAAATCCCGATCTGCGTCACGATATCCGCAAACCAGGCAAAACATAAGCACAAATATTATCCCAGCTCCACCCACGCCGCGTCCGGCTCCTGGGCGCAGAGGGTGAGGTATCCCCCCTCGACGGGATGCTCGTGAAAATACCAGGCGGTGCTGCCCTGGAAGATCAGCTCCTCCAGCACCGAAAAGCTGTCCAGCCTTTGGGTCAGCCCCTTGCCGATGGCCTTGATATAGCTCTCCTTCCGGGTCCACAGGCGGAAAAACTCCGCCTCCGGCCGGGCATCCAGCCAGGCCGCCTCCGCCGGGGTGAAGAACCGCCGGGCCACCTCCCGCCGCAGCGGACGGATCAGCTCCACGTCCACCCCCACCGGGAAATCCGACAGGGCGCACACCCCGTACCGCCCCGAGTGGGAGAGGTTGAACTGCACCCCGGGGTAGTCCCGCAGATAGGGCTTGCCCAGCACGGTTTTGGCCAGCTCCGCCGTCGCCGGGATGCCCCGGGAGGCCAGCGCGGCCGCATAGGCGCGCTGCGCCGCAAGCTTGCCCGTCTCGTCTTGGGCGATCCACACCGTTGTCATCTTTGCCCACCTTTCTGTGGAGGCCAATTATGAAAAGCAAAAATCCGTTTCACCTGTTGATACAACTGATCTTTCCCTCCCGCTGTGTCATCTGCCGCGCCCTGACCGAGGGGGAGGCGGACCTCTGCCCGGACTGCGCGGACAAGCTGGAGAAAACCGGGAGCCACGCCCTCCAGTCCATCCCCTTTTGCGACGGGTGCTATTCGCCCTACTATTACAGGGAGCCCCTGCGCGCCTCTTTCCACCGCTACAAATTCAAGGGATATCTGCAATATGCCCACACCTATGGCCGGTGGATGGCGGAGTGTCTGACCGAGCAGGGCGCAACCCAATTTGACTTCATCACCTGGGCGCCCCTCTCCCGCCGCCGCAAGTTCCAGCGGCGGTACGACCAGGCGGAGGAGCTGGCCCGGGAGATCGGGCGCATGTTACATCTGCCCGTCCGGCCGACCCTGCACAAGGCCCACCGTCCGCCCCTCTCCCGGATGGAGGGAGACCGCAGCGCCCGGATGGCGGCGCTGCTGGGGGCCTACTCCCTGCGGCGGGACGCGGTGGTCATGGGCCAACGCGTCCTGCTGGTGGACGACATCGTCACCTCCGGCTCCACCCTCAGCGAGTGCGCCCGCGTCCTCAGAACCGCCGGGGCCCACACCGTCACCTGTGTCACCCTGGCCCGCCGGCACGGGCCTCACGCCGCCGGGAAAAAAACTGACGATCAGACATAGCCCTCCAGGCCCCGCACCGAGACCTCGCCGGAGAAGATCGTCTCCCGGGTGCCGTCCTCATAGCGCACCACCAGGCCAAAGTCGTCGTCCACCGCCTCCGCCACGGCGCTGCGCTCGCCGGAGGCCCGGATGACCCGCACCTCCCGGCCCAGGGTGGCGCAGTCGGCGCGGTAACGGTTCACGTCCCACTTGCCCCGGAGCCAGTCGGCGTACATCTCGTTCATGGCGTTGATGATCTCCGCCGTCAGGCGGCTGCGGTCACAGCGCGCCCCGGTGGCCATTGCCACGCTGCCGGCGATGTCCCGGATGTCCTCGGGAAAATCCTCCAGGCGCTGGTTGCAGTTGACGCCGATACCGATCACAATGTATTGCAGCGCGCCGGTCTCCCCCTCCACGCTCATCTCCGTGAGGATGCCGCACACCTTCCGGCGGTTCAGCAGCACGTCGTTCGTCCACTTGATCTGCGGGCGGATGCCGATGGCGCGCTCCAGGGCGTCGCACATGGCGACGGCAGTGCAGGCGGTCAGGTTGACGGCCCTCTCCGGCAAAATGTCCGGGCGCAGCAGGAAGGAGAGGTAGACCCCGATGCCCGGCGGGGACTGAAAGGAGCGGCCCAGCCGTCCCCGGCCCGCCGTCTGCTCGTCGGCCACCGCCACCGTTCCGTCGGGCGCCCCCTCCAGCGCAGCGCGCTTGAGGTAGTTGTTGGTGGAGTCGATGGTTCCAAAAACCCGCAGGTCGCCCCCCAGCACGCCGCCGCGGAGGTGGGCGCGGATGCCCTCCTCGGTCAATCGGTCGGGCTCCGCCTCCAGGCGGTAGCCCCGGTTGGTGACGGAGGAGATGACATAGCCCTCCCTCCGCAGTCCGGCCACCGCCTTGGACACCGCCGCCCGGGAGACCCCCAGGACGCGGCTGATCTCCTCCCCGGAGCAATAGCGCTCCGGGTTTTCCCGTAAGATGGACAAAATCGTTTCCCTGCTCATGATGGGGCACCCCCTGTTTTGTCGCTTGCTGCCTCCAGTTTAGCATATCCCGCCCCGGAGCGCAAATCCTTTGGACAAACGGTTGCATTTCTCCCTGTTTTGTGTTAGGATACCCGCTGACCGGTTCTCCACACCCGGTCCAACCAGCGCGGGAGAGACCCATGCCCGGCTGCTGTGCGGACTATGTTTCGCCGCACTCTAAACCTAAAATGGAGGAATTTTGCAATGAGAAACAACATCACCCGCCGCATCTGTGTGGGGGGCGTCATCGCCGCGCTCTATGCCGTGCTGACCCTCGCCCTGCCGATGCTCTCCTACGGGCCGGTTCAGGTTCGCTTCGCCGAGGCGCTGACCGTGCTCCCCTTCTTTTTCCCGGAGGCCATCCCCGGCCTGGCCGTGGGCTGCTTTATCGCCAATCTGCTGGGCTCGCCCTACGCCCTGGACTGGATCGTGGGCACCCTGGCCACCCTGCTGGCCGCAATCTGGACCAGCAGGCTGCACGTCAAATGGCTGGCCCCCCTTCCCCCGGTGCTCTGCAACGCCGTCATCATCGGCGCGGAGATCGCCTGGTTCGAGGGCGGCTTCACCGGCGCCTTTTTCCCCGCCTGGCTCTATAACGGCGTCACCGTCGGCCTGGGGGAGCTGCTGGCCTGCTGCATTCTGGGCCTGGTGCTGATCCAGCTTCTTCCAAATGTGGGCTACTTCCGTTCCCTCATGCCGGAGGGCCGCCTCCCCTGATTCCCGGATCGCAATCAAACCGTCTTTTCAACCGTCCGCTGTGGAGAGCGGGCGGTTTTTTGCCGCCCCGGAGGGTATTCCACGGCCCTTTCGGGCACCGCGGCGGCTCGCCGCGAAGCGCGTCAGTTTTCCACAAAAATGAAAGGAAGATTGAAATTCCTTGAACGAACTGTGAAACATTGCGGATTCCTCTTGCGTTTTTGCGGGATTTGCCCTAAAATATGACCATCAGAACACCGTTCCATTCCACATGCAAAATAAAACACAGGAGGAATCCCATCATGAGCATCAATTTTGATTTCAGCGCTCTGAAGGAGCGTGCCACCAACCTCGCCCAGGCCGGCGTTGCCTCCACCAAGAAGGCCGCCGCCGTCGCCAAGCTGAAGAGCGACAACATGGCCCAGAAGGACGCCCTGCGCAAGGCCTATATCGCCATCGGCAAGGCCTACTATGCCGCCCACAAGGGCAACCCTGAGGAGGGCCTGGAGGAGGCCTTCGCCAAGGCCGACGCCGCCATCGCCGCCATCGCCGCCAACAATGCCACCCTTGAGGAGCTGCGCGCCAAGGACGAGTTCACCGTGGATGTGGCCGACGACGACATCGACGTGGACATCGAGATCGAGATTCCCGTTGATCCTGAGGCCCCCGAGGCCCCAGAGGCTCCTGAAGTCCCCGAGGCTCCTGAGGCCCCCGAGGCTCCTGAGGTCCCCGAGGCACCTGAGGCTCCAGACGCCCCCATCGAGTAATTTTCGCCCATCATTCCAAATGGCCGCCCTGCGGGGCGGCCTTTTTCTTCGCAGAATGGCGGCGCAACCGATAGTTGACAAAAA
>JAFVAS010000221.1 GCA_017480395.1 Oscillospiraceae bacterium
CTGGTCAACCTGATTCCCTGCGCCGTGGGCAGCTATATGGTGGAGCACATCGCCGCCCAGGTGTTCATGCTGCTGTTCCACAATCTGCACACGGCCATGCAGCAGGGCATTGTATCCTCGGAACAGTTTCTGCTGTTCCTTGTGGCGCAGTGCGTGGTATTCTTGGCGGTATCTGGGCTGATCTGGTTCTTCTTTGCCCGCAACGCCACCGCCATGAACCGCTCCCCCGCCCTCCAACGTCGGCTGCTGGCGCTGTCTCTGGTAACACTGTGTGTGGTACTGGTGCTGTCCAGCGTCCGAGATCAGTTCGCCGCAGAGAGCGATCACCTGATGGTCATCACCCGTCTTTTCTCCATCTTCTCCTGCCTGTTTCTGCTTTACATACGCTATGACATTCTGGAGAAGGGTCACCTGGAGGCGGAACACGCCCAGCTGCGTAGCATTTTGGCTGCGGAGCGCAAGCAGTTTGAGCAGTCCAGGGGAAATATTGAGCTCATCAACATCAAGTGCCACGACATGCGGCACAAACTGGAGGTGCTGGAGCGCCGGGGCGGCCAGGTGGATACGGAGGAGTTCGCCGAGATCCGCCGGATGATCGACATCTATGACTCCCACATCCACACCGGCAACGAAATCCTGGACACCATTCTGACAGAGTGGAGCCTCTTTTGCGAAAAGGAGGGCATCCGCCTGAGCTGTATTGCCGACGGGAAGAAGCTGGGCTTTTTGTCCACCGGCGACATCTGCGCCCTGTTTGGCAACGCCATTGAGAACGCCATCGAGGCCGTGAGTCATCTGCCCGATCCGGAGGAGCGGAGTATCCGCTTTCAGGTGCGGGAAAACCGGGGTATGCTGGTGATCACCGTGGAGAACAACTATACCGGAGCGGTCACCCTGGAGGACGGGCTTCCCCGCAGCACCAAGGGCGACAACCAGAACCACGGCTTCGGCATGAAGAGCATCCGCAACGTGGCGGAGAAATACGGCGGAGAGCTCAGCGTCGTGGCGGAGGACACCTTCTGCCTGACCGTGCTGATTCCGATCCCGGCTCAAGTTTAGGACAGAATATTCAAGTTTAGGACGCCTCCGTTGCGGGGCGTCCTTCTTCATGCTACGATGGCCCCAGCAAAACAGGTAAAAGGAGAGAACAAGCATGGAGAAGAAAAAGCTGAAACTGTCCAACCGGGCCTTCCGCAGAATCCTCATCCCCATTCTGTCGGTCTTTCTGGTGCTGCTGCTGATCGTCAACGCGGCGGCCAGCGTCATGGCCTCCACCATTGACACCTATGTGGGCGGCGGCGCCAAGTCCATTTCCACCCCCAAGGACACCCAGGGTATGGATGCAGACTACTACCCCGTCAGCTTTCAGAGCAACGACGAGTCCACCGAGGCTGCCTACGCCGTGGCGCAGCGGGTGGCCGAGGAGGGCAGCGTGCTGCTCAAGAACGACGGCCTGCTGCCCCTGGCCAAGGGCAGCACCGTGGTGCCCTTCGGCTACGCCTACCTCAGCCCCATCTATGTCCAGCTTACCTCCAGCGGCAGCGCCAAGTGGGTCATCGACCCGGTGACGCCGGAGCAGGGACTCTCCGCCTTCACCATCGATCCTTCCGCAGCGGAACGGATGCAAGGCGCCGAGGTGGAGGTGCTCACCGAGGCTCCCGGTACCAAGGCCGCCGGTGAGGCCGGCTCCATGCTGGGCGGCGACTGCAAGATTTATGAGTACAATCCCGCCATCTACGACGGCATGTCCCCCATCCCCGGCTCCACCGGCGTCGTGTTCGTCACCCGCTCCGGCCAGGAGGGTCAGGACCAGAAATTCGACGCCTACGCCGACGGCACCCCCCACTACCTGGCCCTCAGTGAAAATGAAAAGGGTGCCATCCGGGCCGCCAAATCCGTCTGCGACAGCGTGATCCTGGTGCTGGTCTCCTCCGCCCCCATGGAGCTAATGGAGGTAGATCGGGGCGAGCTGTCCTGCGACGCCATTCTCTGGATCGGCCACCCCGGCGAGCGGGGCTTCGCCACCCTGTCCGACCTGCTGGACGGCGACGTGAACCCCTCCGGCCGCACGGTGGACACCTACTCCGCCGACTTCACGAAGGATCCCAGCTATCAGAACATCGGCCTGTTTGAGTACGCCAACCTGATGGTCACCTCCGGCAGCTACGGCGCCAACGGCGAGTTCAACCGCCGCTTCACCGAGTACCAGGAGGGCGTCTACATGGGCTATCGGTACTACGAGACCGCTGACCTGGTGGATCCTGATTTTGACTACGACAGCGCCGTGGTCTACCCCTTCGGCTACGGCCTGAGCTACACCACCTTCGAGCAGGAGCTGCTCGAAGTCGCCGAGAACGACGGCGTGATCACCGCCACGGTGCAGGTCACCAATACCGGCGACGTCGCCGGCAGGGAGGTCGTCCAGCTCTACAACAGCGCCCCCTACACCGACTTTGACATCCAGAATCAAATTGAAAAGCCTGCGGTGGATCTGGTCGCCTTCGGCAAGACCGGCCTGCTCCAGCCCGGCGAATCGGAAGCCGTCACCCTGACCTTCACCACCGACGATCTGACCTCCTACTGCTACACCCATCCCAATCCCAACGGTACCGTGGGCTGCTATGTGCTGGAGGAGGGGAACTACATTCTCTCCCTGCGCCGCAACAGCCATGAGGTCATCGCCGAGGAGACCTTCTCCGTCCACGCCACCATCTGGTATGACGGCAGCGACGACGCGCACATCCGTCAGACAGAGAAGCTCGCCCAGTCCGCCCTGGACGCCGAGGGCAATTACACCGCCGAGCTGTCCATCGCCGGAGCCGAGGGCTATGTGGCCGCCACCAACCAGTTCCAGACCTCCTCCGACTACATGAACACCGATTCCGTCATCCTCTCCCGGGCAAACTGGAAGGGCACCCAGCCCAAAATGCCCGAAAACCGCGCCAAGGAGATCAGTCCCCAGTTCGCCGAGCAGCTCGGCATCGAGACCTCCTTCGAGGTGGAAAATGACCCCACCTTCGGCAATGTGCCCGGCAGCCTGGTCTACGCCGCGGAAATGCCCGCCAGCAAGGCAAATAACGGTCTGACCGTCTCCATGATGCGGGGCCTGGACTACAACGATCCCAAGTGGGAGCTGCTGCTCGACCAGATCGACTGGGACGCCGACAAGGCCGGCATTCTCATGAGCTTTACCGGGGCCGCCTACGCCACCGGAGCCATCGACTCCATCGGCCTGCCCTCCACCGTGGAGCAGGACGGCGCCAACGGCCTGAAGGTCAACGGCACGGGAGACGGCGGCTATGACATGACCAAGTCCTCCTCCTTCGGCTTTGCGCCCCTGATGGCCGCCACCTGGAACACGGAGCTGATCTATGAGGTAGGCCGTGCCTTCGGCGCCGAGTCCATCATGAACGGCATCAACGGCTGGTACTGCCCGGCCATCAACCTCCACCGCAGCTTCTTCAACGGCCGTGTCTTCGAGTATTACTCCGAGGATCCGGTGCTCTCCGGCAAGCTGGCCGCCGCCGCGATCTCCGGCGCCGGCGACATGGGTATGTTCTGCTATGTCAAGCACTTCGCCCTCAACGACACCGATACCGGTCGGGACGCCCTGACCAACTTCTGGGCCGACGAGCAGACCATGCGGGAGCTGTACCTCAAGGCCTTTGAAATCGCCTTCAAGGAGGCCAGAATGACCATCCGCTACTACAACGACGCCGGAGTCATGGCCGAGAAGACCATGCGGGCCGCCACCGCCGTCATGCCCGCCCAGAACTGCGTGGGCACCGTGGTGGGCCACGCCAACTACAACCTGCTGACCAATGTGCTGCGCGGGGAGTGGGGTTTCCAGGGCATGGTGGTCTCCGACTACTGGGTCTGGAACGGCAACAACCTGCGGGATCTGTGCCTGCGCACCGGCTGCGACACCTATCTGTGCATGTATGTGCCCATAATGTGGACCCTGGAGGACTACGACTCCCCTACCGCCCGCAGCGTCATGCGCACCGCCATCCACAACATCGCCTACACCACCGCCAACTCCAATGCCATGCAGGGCTACGCCCCCGGCGCCGTGCAGAAGACCGCCACCAGCCCCTGGAAACTGGCGCTGTACGCCGTGGACGTAATCTTCGCCCTGCTGCTGGCCGGGGCCATCGTTTGGATGGTTCTCCGTGCCCGGGACGACAAGCTCCATCCTGAGAAGTATAAGCACAAGGTCAGGAAGGTCAAAAAGGCCCGGAAATCTGAGGTCTGAGTAAATCGTGTAACGATAGGGCAGAAAAATTGCTCTGCGGCCGGGGCCATTGCAGTACGCAATGGCCCCGGCGTTTTCCTTATCAAAAGCAAATGAACTCCCATGAATCAGGCGCAGATTTGCCCTGTGTCGAGAGATGCGGCCACGAGTGGCATCCATACACATCCGAACCTTGTTGGCCGGACGTTGGGGCGTTGATGCGGAGGTGACGCACGGAGGAAAACTTGGACTTACAATTCGTCCTCCAGCCCTCCACTAAGTGCACCCCTCCCCCTCCAGGAGATGGTGCCGGAACAAAACGAAAGAGAACAATAAAGCTGGCTGCGACTTGTCTTTTTGGCTCGTCGCAGCCAGTAATTTTTTCCATTCCTTCTCCCACTCCAACCGCCGAAAAACCATCGGCATTATGCACAACGGCGCAGTTTTGCCTTCGGGTCGATATGTGAGCAGGGGAAAGACTAGGGGTCATAGCATGCCCCCTAGTC
>JAFVAS010000222.1 GCA_017480395.1 Oscillospiraceae bacterium
CACCGACGATGGACGGCGTTCCACGCCGCCCGGGGCTGGACGCCGCTGACGGCGGAGGAGCTGACGGCGGAGGAGCGGGCCGCCTGCGTCACCAAGCGCTCCGGGGAGCGGCGCCACGCCTGCATGACCGGCTGGGAGGAGCTGAACGCATTGCCCCAGCGGGAGCCGGGACTTTTGCAGCGCTATGACTACGAGAATGTGACCGCGCTGTTCCCACCCCAACAACAGGAGGATTGACTATGGACGGATTGGTATTCATCAGTCACAGCTCGGCGGACAAGGCCATTGCTGACGCCATCTGCCACCATCTGGAGGAGCAGGGCATCCGCTGCTGGATCTCCCCCTGGGACATCAAGTCTACCGACTGGGCCGGGTCCATCATGGACGGGCTCCACCGGAGCGAGGTGTTCGTGGTGGTCATCAGCCACAACTCCATCCCCTCACCGGAGGTCACCAAGGAGGTGACGGAGGCAACCCGGTGCTGCCAGTATCTGCTGCCCTTCAAGGTGGATGAGGACCTGCTCAGCGACCGGCTGCGCTACCACCTGGGCCCCTGCCACTGGCTGGACGCCGTGGACCCGCCCCTGGAGGCGCGCATTCAGGAGCTGACGGAGCGCATCCTCCATCTCTCCCGAGAGGACGCAGTGTACGCCAATGAAAACCGCTGGCGCCTGACGGAGCGCATTGCCCTGCCCGGGGGCTGTTCGTGGGCCGGGAACGGGAGATCGAGGAGATCGCCCGCCGACTGGAGGAGGAGCACGTGCTCTTTCTCCAGGGCATGGGCGGCATCGGCAAGAGCGAGATCGCCAAGGGCTACGCCCGGGACTACCGGGACCGCTACGACACCATCCTCTTCGCAAGCTACACCTCCGACCTTGCGGAGCTGGTGTGCGCCCTGCCCATCGAGAACCTGCGCCGGGCGGAGGATGAGGAGCAAGAGGCCTGGTTCCGCCGGAAGCTCCAGGCCTTCCATACCCTGGCGACAGAGCGCACCCTCCTCATCATCGACAATTTCGACATCGATGACGACCCACACCTGGAGGAGGTGCTCAACACCGCCTGCCACATCCTCTTCACCACTCGCAACGACCACAGCGATCACCCCACCCTGCCGGTGGGCCAGATCGAGGATTTTGACGCAGTGCGCCGCATCTTCGCCGCCCATTACGGCCGCCCCCTGAAGGGGGGCGAGCAGGCCGCAGTGGACGAGATGCTGCGCCTGGTGGGCTGCCACACCATCACCGTGGAGCTCATCGCCAAGCAGATGAAGGCCAGCTTCCTGAAGCCGGAGCAGATGCTCCACCGCCTGCGGGAGACGGGGCTCAACACCCACCTGCGGGAGAAGGTGAAGCGGGAGGGGGCGGCGGATAAGCTCACCTCCTTCGACTACATCCGGGAGCTGTTCTGCTTCTCCGGCCTCTCCGAGAGCGAGACCCATCTTCTTTGCTGCATGTGTCTGGTGCCGGTGAGCGGCATCGGCGTGGGCCTTTTGGGGGAGCTTTTGGAGCTGGAGGATTACGACGGCGTGAACGCTCTTCTGGGCAAGAGCTGGCTCATGCTGGACGAGGAGGACGACACCCTCCGCCTCCACCCGGTCATCGCCGACGTGGTGCGAAGTCACTTGTCGCCCACGCCCTTGACCTGTCAGGACTATGTGCGGGGGCTGGGGGCCAAGGTCCTGCCCTTCTGGCACATGGAAACAGCGGAGCGGGAGAGGATCTATCCCCTGGTGGTGCGCATTTTGGAGGACTTTCCCCAGCCGACGGAGGAGCTTTTCACCGCATACAACCGCTTCAGCAATTGCGCATGGATCTGCAGCGATTTTGACCGGGCCCGGCGCTCGGCAAAGCGCATCTACGACTTTGCTATGGAGACCTTCGGCCCCGGCACGGCAGAGGCGGGCACGGCGGCCATGACCGTGGCGGCGGCCTATCACAACGCCGGGGATTTTACCGCGTCGGAGCCCTGGTATGCCCTGAGCCTGGAGCACCGGAAAAAGGTGCTGGACCCCCACGACCGAGAGCTGGCCATCAGTTATACCAAGGTGGCCCGCTGCGCTCTCTTCCGGGGAGACCATGCGGCCGCCCAGGAGAACTTCGACCGGGCCAAGGCCATCTTCGCCTACATCCTGGAGCACCGCACCTGCGAGCCGGAGGACGCCTATCCCTATTACTACGGGCTGGTCTTGATGGAGGAGGCCCGACTCTTCATGGCCCAGGGACGGTACGAGGAGGCCCTTGCCCAGAGCCGGCAAAGCTACGAGGTGCTCATGGCCTGCTACGAGCGGGACAAGGGGGACCTCCACTTCCCGCTGGTGGACATGGGCAAGTGCTGCAGCGCCCTGGGCCAGTACGATGAGGCGGAGGAGTATCTTCGCAGGGCCCGGGCCCTGGACGAGGAACTCATGGGTCCCAAGTGCCTGACGGCTCTGGAGACCCGGGAAGCTATGGCGGACAACACCCTGCGCCGAGGGGACCGGGAGCGGGCCCGGCAGCTGTACAGCGAGATGGAGGTGGAGCTGGAAGGAGACTTCGGGCCGGACACCCCCACCGTGCGCCGCCTGCGGGAAAAGCGGGAGGCGGCGGAGCGGGCCGACTG
>JAFVAS010000223.1 GCA_017480395.1 Oscillospiraceae bacterium
CGCCTGTCCCGCCGGGGCGATCACCCTGGCCGAGGGCAAAGTCGTGATCGACCGCAGCCGGTGCGACAACTGCGGCCGGGTCAAATATGACGAGCTGGGTATGCCCTATCCGATGGGGGACGCCGTCGCCCCCCTGACCGACGGCGATGTGGCCGGGCTGGTCGATCAATTGACGTCCGCCGGACTGCGGGTGCAGATCGGCGGATGAGCCAGATGGGGGCCGGAGTGCCCCAACCAGGAAACGAGGTGCCTTTCTATGCATTTTTCCTTTGACTGCTCCCGCATCCAGAGGCTGCGCCGGGCCATGCTGGTCAAGCCGACCGTCTGTGTGGAGCGGGCCAGACTGATCACCGAGTCCTACCGTCAGACGGAGGGGGAGCCGGCGGCCATCCGCCGGGGCAAGGCCTTTGCCCATCTGCTCGCCCACATGACCGTGCGCATCTATCCCGATGAGCTGATCGTGGGTCGGCCCA
The DNA here is from genome assembly GCA_017480395.1 of Oscillospiraceae bacterium. Classification (GTDB taxonomy): domain Bacteria; phylum Bacillota; class Clostridia; order Oscillospirales; family Oscillospiraceae; genus UMGS1766. The sequence continues at coordinate 474 of JAFVAS010000223.1, forward strand.
CCTCCCAGGTGCGGGGCGGCTCCATCAGTCCCGAGCTCCAGTGCGACTGGATTTTGGACGAGCTGGATCTCCTCTCCACCCGGGACATCGATCCCTTTGAACCCCTGACGCCGGAGGACAAGGCCGTCCTGCGGGAGGTCGTCCCCTTCTGGCAGGAGCGCAGCCTGCGCGCCCATTGGAGTCGCGAAATTTCCCCCGAGGCAAAGCGCTATGACGACCTGATCATCGGCGGCGGCGCCTTTTGCGGCAACAACCAGTTCCCGGGCCACTCCTCCCCGGACTACGGGCAGATCCTGCGCCACGGCACAACGGGCCTGATCGAGATCATTGCGCAGCGCATGCAGAAGGACTGTACCCCGGCGCAGCGGGATGAGCTGCAGGGCATGATCCTCTGTCTGGAGGCCCTGGGAAATCTGGGCGACCGCTATGCCGACGAGGCCGAGCGCCTGGTCGGGATCGAGGCCGACCCGGTGCGGCGCGGCGAGCTGGAGGAGATTGCCCGGGTCTGCCGGGTGGTGCCCAGGCATCCCGCCCGAACCTTCCGCCAGGCGGTTCAGTCCGTCTGGTTCACCTACTACTGTGTGATGCTGGAGAACTGGGGCACGGGCAACACCTTCCTGCGGGTGGATCAATACCTCTACCCCTACTATCTGCGCTCCAGGGCGGAGGGCGTCGGGGACGAGGAGCTATTCCAGTACGCCGCCGCCCTGCTGATCAACTGCAACTGCAACTGCGTGGTTTACAGCGAGGCCCGCAGCCACGGCTTCGCCGGCAACAACTCCGGCTGCTCCTTCACCCTCGGCGGGTGCAAAAGCGACGGCTCCAGCGCCGTGAACGAGCTGAGCTACCTCTTCCTGGAGGCGGAACGGGCGGTCAACATGGGGTCGGACGATCTGGTGATCCGCATCGGCGAGGACACCCCGGACGAATTTGTCATGGCGGCCTGCGAGGTGGCCCGGGACGTGGGCGGAAAGCTCAAGTTCCTGGGCGATAAAACCACCGTGCGCAATCTGATGATCGACGGCATGAGCCGGGAACAGGCCAGCGACTACGCCATCGCCGGCTGCACCTCCCCCGTGGTGGGCGGCCTGAACTATGACATCCCCGGCGGCATCATCTCCCTGCCGGGCATCCTTGAGCTGGCGCTGAACAACGGCGTCCACCGCCTGACCGGACTGCAGCTGGGTCTTGCCACCGGATCACTTGCCTCATTCACCAGCTTTGACCAGATCTGGGACGCCTTCTGCGCCCAGGTGCGGCATGTGATTCCCTTCTGCCACGAGATCAAAAATCTGGACAAGGCCCTGTTCTCCCGCTATATGCCCAGCCCCCTGCAATCGTCCCTGCTGCCCCCCTGTATCGAGGCGGCCACCGACGTGATCGACGGCGGCACCAAGCCCTTCTACTGCTTCGCCATGTCCCTGGCCGGGGCCCCCAACGTGGGCAACGCCCTGGCCGCCATCAAAAAGTGGGTCTTTGAGAAGAAAGCCATCACCCTGGCGCAGCTCCAAAGGGCTCTGGAGGCCAATTTCGAGGGGTATGAGGACATCCGCGCCCTGCTGCTCCGGGCACCGAAATTCGGGAACGACGACCCCTATGTGGACGCCATCGTCAACGACGTGCTGTGCTTCGTCTCCGATGTGGTCGCCGAGACCCCCGGCTTCCACGCCGCCGTGTCCACCGTGGCCGCCGCCGCAGTCACCGCAAACATCGGCCTGGGCATGGTCTGCGGCGCCACGCCGGATGGACGGCGGGCCGGAGAGCCCATCAGCGAGGGCGGCATCTCCCCCGCCCAGGGCAGCAACAGCAGCGGGGCCACCAGCACCATGATGTCCGTGGCCCGGCTGGATCACAGCAGGCTCCGCCACGGGGAGGTGCTGAATCTGCGGATGAACCCATCCGCCGTCAGCACCGCCGAAAAGCTCCGGAAGTTCGAGCGCATGATCCGCACCTATGTGGACATGGGCGGCTTCCTGGTGCAGTTCAACATCGTCTCGACGGAGACGCTGAAGGACGCCCAGCTCCACCCGGAGAAGCACCGGGATCTGGTGGTCCGGGTGGCCACCTACGCCGCATACTTTGTCGAGCTGGGCCCGGAGATGCAGGACGATATCATCCGGCGCATGGAATTTTTGAGCTGCTGAACCGCCCGCCCCGCTCAATCGCCAGGCGCACCCGGCCCGTGTCCGGCGGCGAACGAGCGTTTCGGGGGGAGCGCTGTTCGTATCAATCAGGAGAAAAGAAAAAACAGGAGGGAAAGTTATGCTAAAG
>JAFVAS010000224.1 GCA_017480395.1 Oscillospiraceae bacterium
ATCATCATCTTCATCCGGCGCATCTTCCTGTGGATGCGCCGCAGGAGTGAGCGGCTGGGCCGTCTGGTGGCCCGGCTGGAGACCCGGGCGGAGAAAAAGCGGGGCACGGTGGAGCGCTACGCCTTCTGGGGCCTGGTGGTGCTGGTGGCTGTCCCCCTGCCCGGCACCGGCGCCTGGACGGGGGCCCTGGTGGCGGCCATGATGGATCTGCGGCTGAAGCGGGCCTTCCCCGCCATCGCCCTGGGCGTGCTCATTGCGGCGGCCATCGTCTCCGTCGTCACCCTGGGTGCCGGGGCGGTCATCTCCTGAACTACATACCGATGGAATGCGTTCACCCCCGGCCTCATCGAGGCCGGGGGTGATATTTCGAGAATTATTCCATCCAGTTGACCTTCGCCGGAGTGCGGGGCGGGATTCTGACATACTTCTCCCGGTCGGCGTAGCCCGCCATCAGAGCGCAGCGCAGATGACACCCCTCCGGGATGCCGAGATAGGCGCGCAGCTCCGGGTCGGCGTCGGAGACCTGGCGCAGGTAGCCGCCCCAGCAGGTGGACACGCCCGCCTGGTTGAGCATCAGCTCCACCTGCTCCATGGCTACGACGGGGTCCACCACCGGGTTCAGGGCGTCGTCGGGGGACCAGGCGATGATGACACAGGGGGCGTCGCAGGTCAGCAGGTTGGTGCCCGCAGCCTTGATTTTCAGCAGCTCCCGGGCCTCCCCGGTGCGGGCACAGAAGTCCAGCGCCCGCTCCACCATCTCGTTGGCCCGCTCCAGGCCGTAGAGCACCGTCCACCGGTGGGCGTGGTAGTTCTTGCCGCTGGGGGCGTATTCGGCCAGGTTCAGCGCCCGCTCGATGACCGCCCGGGGCGGCGGCTCCGGCTTGAAGTGGCGCACCGAGCGGCGCATCAGCAGCAATCGCTCCAGCTCGTTCTCCGGCGCTGGGGTGAAGTCTTCTTCCCTTTCATAGCGCAGCGTCACCGCCCGCTTGGGACAGATGGCCGCGCAATGGCCGCAGGCGATGCACCGCCGCCGCTCCCGGATCTCGGCATGGCCCTCGTTCAGGCGCAGATAGCCCATGGAGCAGCCGCGCACACACAGGCCGCAGCCGACGCAGGACGCCCGGTCAATGGAGATCATGGCATGCGCCTCCTTTTACTTGATTTCTTGGAATACAGTGTATCATATCCGTGGAAAAAAGGACAGGGGAAATTGAAAAGGGGGAAAAACTGTGTTACAATTTCCCTATCTTGCAGCCTTGTCATCGGAGGCAAAGGGGGGCATCGGAATGGAGCGGAAGAAGAAACACAGCCTCACGGCCATTCAGTCCATTCTTCTGGGCTTTTTCGTCGCCACCCTGGTCTTCAGCGTGCTGCTGTACCTGCCCTGGGCTACCGCGCCCGGGGAGCACACCTCCTATCTCGACGCCCTGTTCACTGCGGCGGCGTCGGTCAGCGTCACCGGGCTTACGGTGGTCAATACCGCGACCCATTGGTCGCTTTTTGGGCAGATCGTCATACTGATCGGCCTGCAGGTGGGCAGCCTGGGCATCGTCTCCTTCACCACCGGAGTGCTGGTCGTCCTGGGGCGGCGCATCACCCTGCGGGACCGCATTCTGCTGGAAAACGACTTCAATCTGGACACCCTCTCCGGGATCGAGACCTTTCTGCGGGGCGTGGTGATCGGCAGCCTGATCGGGGAGGCGCTTGGGACCCTGCTGTTTTTGCCGGTGTTCGTGCCGGAGTTTGGGGCGCGGGGCGTCTGGATCGCCCTGTTCCACGCCGTGTCCTCCTTCTGCAACGCGGGGATGGACATCATCGGCGGGGACAGCCTGGCCCCCTACGCGGGAGACCTCTGGCTCAACCTCGTCACCATGCTGCTCATTGTGGCGGGCGGCGTCGGCTTTGTGGTGTGGCGGGACATACACCGGGTCGTCCGGCTTGTCCGCCGGGGGGAGGTGCGCCCCAGACAGTTTTTCCACCGGCTGACCCTCCACTCCAAAATCTCCCTGAGTGCGTATCTGGTGCTGCTGCTGGGGGGCTGGCTGCTCTATGGCTGCTTCGAGTGGACAAACCCGGCGACCCTGGGGGCCATGGCTCCGGGGGAGCGGGTGCTGGGGGCGCTGTTCCAGTCGGTCACCGCCCGCACCGCCGGATTTTATACGGTGCCGCAGACGGGACTGCGGGGGTCGTCCCTGCTGCTGACCATCGTGCTGATGTTCATCGGCGGCTCCTCCGTCAGCGCCGCCGGCGGCGTCAAGACCACCACGGTGGCGCTGGTGGCGCTGTCCGCCTGGTCGGTGGTCAAGGGCGAGCCGGAGGCCACCGCCTTCCGCCGCACCATCTCCCACCGGCTGGTGCGCCGTGCCTCCGCCGTCATTCTGCTGAGTATTCTGTTCCTGCTGGGCTGCACCACGCTGCTGAGCCTGCTCCACGGGGGCGGAGATCTGACGGATCTGTTCTTTGAGATGACCGGCGTGCTGAGCACCACCGGCCTGACCCGGGGCATCTGCCCGGAGCTGAACGCAGCGGGGCGCATCCTCGTCATCTGCTGCATGTATTTCGGCCGGGTCGGCCCCTTCACCCTGGCCATCGGCCTGGCCCGCCGCCGGGGCGGGCTGCTCAGCTCCTATCCGGAGGAGAGCATCACCATCGGATAATCGCATCACGAACACACACCGCCCGCGCAGGGCACGGAGGAATATGCCATGAAACGCAAGGTCATGACCTA
>JAFVAS010000225.1 GCA_017480395.1 Oscillospiraceae bacterium
ATAAAGACGTCCCCCGGCTCAATGCGGATCACCTGCTCAAATACCTCGCTGATGGAGTTGGTGTCCACATGGACAACGTTGTCGAAAATAAACGTGAAATAAAAGCTGATAAAGCTGGCCAGCGTGCTGGCGGAGCGCACACCCAGGATATAGATACGCTTGGCACCGCTGATGGCATCCACAGCCTGCTGGAAGGAGTCCCGGTCGGTCTCCTCCAGCGTCAGCCGGATCTTCTCGATGTCAGACTGCATCACCATGGACATGACGTCGTGGTCACCGATGCGGTCATTGGAGACCTCGATGCGCTGCACGGCGGTCAGCTTGTTGCGGATCATCTCCTGCAGGGCGCGCTGCATGCTGGGATACCCGTCATAACCCAGCTCGGCGGCAAACCGAACCACCGTAGACTCGCTGACGTTGACCGTCTTTCCCAGCTTACACGCGGTCATAAATGCGGCCTTATCATAGGATTCCAAAATATAATTTGCGATCAGCCGCTGCCCCTTGGAGAAGGAGCTCATGTTCTCCTGAATGACCGCAAGAATATCCTTTGCCATAACGTATCACCCGTTTTTAGTCTCGGCCCTTTGCATCCGCAAATGGGGCTGTCCCTTCATAATACCGTTTTGTCCGCAAAAATGCAAGGCAAAATTGCAGGATTTTTTTCAATTTCCTGCATTATGCCTTGCAAAAAAAGAATCAAATGATCTCATCCCGCGTCAAGACGCGCCATTTACCGCTCTTCAGATCGCCCAGCCTCAGCTTCCCCTCGCGGATCCTTCGCAGCCGCAGCACCCGCAGTCCGGCCAGCTCGCACATTCTGCGAATCTGGCGGTTCTTTCCCTCGTGGATGACGACATCCAGCAGGACGGTCTCCCCTTCCCGCCGGCGCACCTCCACCCGGGCGGGAGAGAGCGCCTGCCCGTCCAGGGTGATCTCCCCCCGGAGGACATCCAACGCGCCGGGGTGCCAGCCGTCCACCCGCACGAGATATTCCTTCTCCGTCTCGCTGGCGGGATGGAGCAGCATCTGGGTGAGCTCCCCATCGTTGGTGAAGATCAGCAGCCCCTCGGAGTTCCGATCCAGCCGTCCTACCGGCCAGACCCGTTCGCCGCAGTCGGCCACCAGCTCTGCGGCGGTCTTCCGCCCCTTCTCATCGGACAGGGTGGTCACATATCCCCGGGGCTTGTTGAGCATCAGATAGACCTTCCTCGGCTCCCGCGGGAGGGGCACGCCGTCCACGGCGATCTCATCCCGCTCCGGGTCGGCCTTTACTCCCAATGATGCCACATGGCCGTTGACAGTAACCCTTCCATCCTGTATGTACTGCTCGGCTGTACGTCGGGATACAATCCCCCGCGCAGACAGGAGTTTTTGAAGTCGCTGCTCCATTGGGTCGAGACCTCCTCCCTCTCCACGTCCGCATAGGCACCTGCAATCAGGAAGCAGGTGCCTATGGTGCGGTCATCGACGGTGTAGACCACCTTGCCGATGCACGCGCCCTTCTCTACGCTGCACTCCAGCGTGTCCGGCAGATAGACCGTCTGCTGGATCTCCACGTCATCGGAGGTGAGGCAGTTGATGGTGCTGGAACAGTAGGCCGGGACACAGGTGTTGGCACCGTTGACCTCCACCGAGGAGAAGCATTTCCCCCGCTCGGAGAGGCAGTTGACCTGGTAGTGGTGATAGCCATACTCATACATGGCGATCTGGTCATTCCAGTAGTCCGGCGCGCCCAGGGTCACCGCCACCAGCAGGATCCCGTCCTTCTCGGAGGCAGTCACCAGCGTCCGCCCCGCCGCTTTAGTGTAGCCCGTTTTCCCGCTGATACAGTAGGGATAGAGGTTGAGCAGCTTGTTGTGGTAATACAGCTCGAAGCCGTCAATGACCACATGGCGGGTTGCGGTGATTTCACGAAAATCCTCGTTCTTCATCGCCTCCACCATCAGCCGGGCCATGTCGTGGGCGGTGGAATAATGCCACTCCGCGTCCAGGCCGTGGGGGTTGGCGAAATGGGAATCGTTCATCCCGAGCCGCTGGGCATACTCGTTCATCTGATCGACGAAGGCGGCCTCACTCCCCGCCACGATCTCGGCGATGGCGGCGGCGGCATCGTTGCCGGAGTTTAGCATCAGGCCGTAGAGCAGCCCCCGCAGCGAGATCTGATCCCCCGCCTCGAAATACATGGAGGAGCCCTCCACATCCGCCCACTCCGGCGTCATGGTGTAGACGGCGTCCAGGTCCTGCCCGCTCTCCAGGGCCACCAGCGCGGTCATGATCTTGGTGGTGCTGGCGATCAGGCGCTGATCCTCGGCGTTCTTCTCGTAGAGCACACTGCCTGTTCTGGCATCCAGCAGGATGGCGCTCTGGGCGGAGAGTGTCAGGCCGTAGGCGTCCGGCTCCGGCTCCTCCGGTTCAGCGAACGCGGGGAAAACCAGCGCGGAAAGCATAAAAAATGTCAGGATAATCGTCCAAAGACGACGCATGAATCTTCACCCCAATGCAGTTGATACATTCGAGTATGCCCGTTAAAAGACCTCTTCATCCGTGTCTGCGGGTTTTTCTTCCTTCTTTTTGTCAATGAAGTCGGTGACACGGTCAACCAGCTCCGGCACCATCTCCACAACGCGCTCCGCCACGCCGGCCGCGGGCGGCTCCACAGGCAGCAGACGCACCCGATCCTTGTTGACCACCAGGAAGGCCACCGGCATGATATTGACCCCGGCGCCGCTGCCGCCGCCGAAGGGCGTCCGGTTGCCGGACAGATTCTTGGGCACAAAATCCGACCCGCCGGAGGCAAAGCCCACGCTGACCTTGGAGACGGGAATGATGGTGATGCCATCCGGCGTCCGAATGGGCTCGCCAATGATGGTGTTCACGTCGATCATTTCCTTGATCTTCTCCATGGTAACGCCCATGATTTCCCCGATCTGATGCTTATCTTCCATGTTGAGTTCCTCCTCTGTCGGATTCTGATTAGTTGGTTTGGTTCGGTTTCTTTCCTTGGTTTTCCGGTTTCGTTTGTTCCTTTTGCTTCTGTTTGGTCTCTTTTCTATGCTTCAGGTAGATTCGGAGGGCCTTGAAGCCGAGCTGCAGCGCCACGCCCAGGAGCTGGCCGATGCGGTAGGAGGCCTCTGCCTCCAGGGCCACCCGGGTCTTGTCCTCCATAAAATCCACGCCCAGGTCAAGCTCCCAATTCCGCACGTCAAAGGCGGCGTTGATGAGGGGGAAGAGCGCGCCTCCCCCGGCGGAGACCTGTCCATAGCGGATCGCGGCGGCGGCGGGGTCGTCCCGCCCGGCGATGGCATACTGCACCGCAAGCCGGCGGATACACAGCTTGCGCCGCAGCTGGGCCAGGGCGTGGAGCGCCGGGCCGACCAGCTGAAGCAGCCAGAGCAGATCGCCCAGACTGCGCCGCTGCGGGGGCTTGTCCGCCTCCTGCTCCTTCTTCTTCGCGGCGTCCTGCTGTTTCTTCTTCTCCTTTTCGGCCTTCTTCCGTTTCTTCTCCTGTGCCTTACGGCGTTTTTTCTCCTCCTGTTTTTCGGAGCGCTGCTTTTTCTGCATCGGGATGATACGGAAGTGCAGCGGCCCAATTTTCAGGTCGAGCACAAAGCCGTCGGCGTCATAGATCGCCCGGACGCCCACCCGGAGCAGCAGGATGAGAACGATCAACAGAAGGATGATGCCGATCACGATCAGCGCTGTCATGCCTCACCCCTCCTCCGCGGGAGTACTTCCCTCCTGCTCGGCGCGCAGCCGCTCGATGGCCGCCTGCATATTCAGCGTCAGCTGTCCGTCCTCCGGCGCGGAGTCGGGCAGCTCCGGCAGATCGTCCAGGCTCTTGAGGGCGAAGGAACGCAAAAACGTCTGGGTGGTGCGGTAGAGGATGGGCCGTCCCGGCACGGAGAGCCGTCCGCACTCCTCGATCAGTCCCCGATCCGCCAGCAGGCCCACGGTGTAGGAGGAATCCACCCCCCGGATCTGCTCCACATAGGCCTTGGTGGTGGGCTGGAAATAGGCGATTACCGCCAGGGACTCCAGCGCCGCCTGGGACAGATGGGGCGGCTTGCGGGTCTCCATCGCGCGGCGCACCCGGTCGGCGTACTCCGGCGCGGAGGAGAGCTGATAACAGTCGTCGATCTTCAGCACCCGGATGCCCCGCCGCTCATAGCTGTAAAAATCGGCCAGATGCTGGATCACCTGGTCAACGGTCTCCGGCTCCAGCTCCAGCGCAAGGGCCAGCCGCTCGGCGGAGATGGGATCTCCCGACGCAAATAGAATGGCCTCGATCGCGGATTCTATGTCTTTTAATTCCATATTTTTGAATGTTCTCCTGTCAGCGCGTCATCGGTCAATAGGTGTCGGTCAGCTCCGTCAGTTCAGAGGTGTCCTCGGTGCCGGTCACGGTGCAATCCGACTCGGTCCCGGCCAGGGAGATGCGGTGGCCGCGGCAGAGCTCCAGCACCGCCAGGAAGGTCGCCACGATCTCGCTGCGGCTCCGGTTGCCCCGGAAGAGGGCACGAAATCGGGTAATGCCCGCGTGGAGCACCCGGGAGAGCACCTCCCGCACCTTATCCTGTACCGGATAGGGCTCGTGTCCCACGATGCCGGCAAAGGCCCGCACCGGGGGAATGGCCGTCTGATCCGTCCGATCCAGCACATCCCGCAGGGCCAGCACCAGATCCTCCGGGCGGTGCTGGTAGTGGTAGCTGTGCTCCTTGGGCAGCAGCTCCGGCCCGCGGGTCAGATAGTCCCGCCCGATCTGAAAGCGGCGGTCAAGCTGGGGGATGACCGCCTTGACCCGGGTGTAGTTTTCGTGGCGCTGATGCTCCTCCAGCGAGGCAATCAGCTGCTCCATCTCGGTCATGGCTTCCTCGTCCTGGATGGACAGAAGCATCCGCGACTTGATGTAGACCAGATGGGCCGCCATGGTGACAAAGGAGCTGGCCACATCCAGATCCATCTCTTTCCTGCGGTTCATCCAGTCCAGGTACTGATCCAGGATCAGGGCAATCTGGATATCCTTGATCTCCATTTTATTCTTGCTGAGCAGGTGGAGGATGAGGTCCAGCGGACCGTCAAAGTCCTCCATCTCCTCCCGCGCATGAACTACATGCTCCAGATGATAGACCGGTGCGTCCAAGCGCTCACCTCCAGAAGACAAAACAATTACAGCCCAAACACACCGGTGGGGAATCCGGTCACGGCGCAGAACAGCCGCAGCACACGGTTGATGGCATATTGCAGCGGAACATCCACCACGCCGAAGAAAACCAGCGCGAAGAGCGCCAGCATGACATAGCGCTCATAGCGCAGAATGTTGTAGTAAATCCGATCAGGCAGCAGCGAGAACAGCACCTTGGAGCCATCCAGCGGCGGAATCGGAAACAGGTTGAAGATGCCGAGACCCACGCTGAGCAGCGCGCAGCGGATCAGGAACATCAAAATATAATAGAGCACGCTGGCCAAAGCGCCGGTGGGATTCAGATGGAGCAATCCGGTGCCGAGAAACAGCGCAACCAGCGCAATGACAAAGTTGGCACCGGGCCCGGCCAGCGCCGTCAACGCCATCCCCCGCTTGGGATGCTGGAAATTGCGCATATCCACCGGCACCGGCTTCGCCCAGCCCACCCCGGCGACCACCAGCATCAGCAGACCGAAGGGATCGATATGCCGAATGGGATTCAGCGTCAGCCGCCCCTGGCTCCGGGCGGTATCATCGCCCAGGCGGTAGGCCACATAGCCGTGGGACAGCTCATGCAGGGTGATGCAAACCAGCGCCGCCGCAACCCGAATCAGGAGCATGACCAGCGCATCGACATCCAATTGACTGACAAAGGTTCTGAAAAACGCCAAAACTGCGCCCCC
>JAFVAS010000226.1 GCA_017480395.1 Oscillospiraceae bacterium
AGCGCCTTGACGTGGGTGATGACATCGCTCAGGTCGTCCCCCGCCAGGTCGCTGATCTTCTGGATGCCCTCCTCGTCGAAGGAGCGCAGGGCGGAGCGCAGCTCGTCCACGCCGGAGAGCGCATCCCGGAAGCCGTCGGCCAGCTCGGAGCCGGCGCTCCCCAGCTGCTGCGCGCCGTCGGTGAGGGCGGCGGCACCGGAGGAGAGCTGGCTCATGCCCTGGCTGAAGGCGGTCAGCGTGGCGGACAGGTCGGCATCCCCGGAGGAGAGGGACTGGGCCTGCTCGGACAGGGCGGCAACGGCCTCCTCCAGATCGGGGAGCATCGGGGTCAGCTTCGTCTGCGCCTGCTCGGCATAGGCGGTCAGCGCGTCCATCCGGGTCTGCATATCCTGCACCAGGGCGGCAATCTCGGGGTTCTCCAGCGCCAGCGCGGGGATGTCCAGGGTGGGCAGGGTGGCCAGCGCGGCCTTGGCCTGGTCGATGCCGGCCTGGGCGTCGGCCTTAGTCGTGCTGAGGTCGATGCTGTTCAGGATGTCGGCCTGTTCCTCCGCCGTCAAGCTGGTCGAGGCCAGGGCGGCACTCACCTGGGCCCGGGCGGTGGCCTCCATCTGGGCCAGATCGACGGCGTTCAGCGCCTGGAGCGCGGTCTGGCTGGCGGTGCTCACGGCCTGGGTGTAGTTCTCTGCGTTGGCGGCAAAGGTCTCCGCCTGGGCCATGGCGGCCTGGAGGGAGGTCATGGCCTGCTCCAGGCGGTCGGCGTCGGTCAGCAGGCCGGTCAGGGCGGCGGTGGCCTCCGGGTCCTGCAGCTCCTCGGGAACGACGGTCTCCAGGGCGGACTGCAGGGTGGTCAGATTTTTCTGCACCGAGGAGAGCTCCCTGACCATGGACTGGGTCTGGCTGTCCACCTGGGCGAGGGCGCCGGAGAGCTGGGCGGCCCCGTCGCTGAGGGCACCCACACCGTCGGTGTACTGCTTCAGAATGTCGGCAAACTCCTCCAGCCCGTCGTAGAGCTCGTCGGTGCCGTCGGCCAGGGCGTCGGAGATCTCCCCCAGGGCCTTGGCCCCGGCCACCAGCTCGTCGGCGTCGGAGAGGTCATCGTCCTCCAGCTCGGAGAAGAGGCCGTTGGTGAGGATGGTGGTGGTGAAGCCCAGCTCGAAGTCCACCACGTCGGCGGTGAGCTCCACATAGTCGGGCAGCTCCACCTCCTCGGTGACCTCATAGTCGGTCAGCCGCAGGGCGTCGGCCAGGCCGGGCATGGCGCAGCCCAGGACGATGCTCTGGTCGTCGGAGGACATGACCTCCCCGTTGGTGACCTCCACGTTGTAGAACACGTCGGAGGGCAGGAACAGGGCGGTGATGGCCAGGAAGGGCACCGGGACGGTGACCGTCTCGGTGACGGTCTCATAGATATCCGCATTGTCCGCGTCATCGTCGAAGGAGAAATCCTCAAAATCCTCACCGTCCAGATCGTCCCGGAGCACTTTTTTCTCCACGGTGACGGTCTGCTGTGTGACATTTTCATAGTCGAAGCGGATGCGGATTTGGCCGCTGCGTCCGGCCAGCTGCTCCGGCGCGATGGGTGCCCCGTCCAGGAAATAGCTGACGGTCACATTCACCGGCAGGGGCTCATCGCTTACGCCCTTGTAATGGATGTCCTCCCCGTGGTTCTCCCAGGTGACGTCCGGTCCGGAGCGGGTGAATTCCTCGTCCCCCTGGGTGTTTTTCAGGTCGGAGAGGTTGGAGCGGTCCCGGATGGGCTGCCCGTCTCCGGGGTTTTTCAGCACGCCCTCCACCGTGATCTCGGTGACATGGCCGGAGGGATCGGCCTTGACATAGACCGTCTCCGCCTTGTCCTGGGCCTCGGATTGGCTCGTTCCAGCGGGGAGAATCGTCTCCTGGGCCTGCTCGGCGGCGGCGAGGGTCTTTGTCCCCTCGGGAACCTCCTCCTGGCTGCGGCTGTTGCCGCAGGCTGCGGCCGTCAGGAGCAGGGAGAGGGTCAGCAGCAGGGCGAGTCCCCGTTTGATTACACTCTTTTTCATACGATCTTTCCTCTTATTCCACATTCTTCAGCGCCTCGTCCATGGGGATGCGCCGGATGCGCCGGTATTCCAGGGCGGCCACCACGGCATAGGTGGCCAGGCCCAGCAGGAACATCTTGATGTAGACGTCCCGCTCAATGTACAGGGGAATCCAGCCGGTCATCTCCTGCTGCATCATGATGCGGAAAATGACCACCAGGACCTGATAGACGATGGGGAGGCTGATGAGCAGCAGGATCACGGTCACAATGGAGGTGGAGAGCAGGTACAATCGCCCGATCTCCCCGTCGGTATAGCCCAGAATCTTGGCCATGGAGATGGACTGGGCGTTCTTTTCGATGATGATCTTGCTGAGCAGATAGATCAGGATCATAAAGATCAGCACGGCGAAGCCGTCCACCAGATACATCATGCTGCCCATGGATTTGTCCAGCTGACGGGAGATTTTGGTCAGCGCCGACATGTCGATGACCGAGCCGATATACTGCTCATCGATGTCGGTGATCTCCGTGTCGGAAAAGTATCCGCTGAAATAGTCGTCACCCAGCTCAAATAGCTCGTTCATGGCGCTTTGATCCAGGAAGATGGCCATTGCGCCGATGTAGTCATAGACGCCCGCCACGCGGAAGGAGTAGTAGGTGTCCTCATAGACCTCCTTGAGCAGGATGGTGTCCCCCGGCTCCAGCTCGAACTTGTCGGCGTAGCTGGAGGAGAGCAGAACCCCGTCGGCGGGGATCTCGGCGTGGATATAGCGGCTGTCGGGCTGGACGCCGTAGACCATGATGCTCTCCGTCGGCACGTCGTCATAGGTGGTGCGCAGGGAGTAGGCGGTAAATTTTTCCGTGTCCTGGTTCTCCGTCTCCACCGCGCCCTGGAACTGCATCATGGAGATCAGGCTCTCCAGCTTGCGGTCCTCGTTCATGGCGCTGAGGGGAACCTGCAGAATATACTGATAGTTGCTCAGGGGCTTCGCCTGGATCTCCTCCTTGTAATGATCCAGGCAGGCGGGCAGGCCGAGGCCGAAGAGCAGCAGCAGATTGGCGAACAGGATGCCCACCAGCAGCATGGCGTAGTTGCTGCTGTTCTGGAAGAAGACCCGCAGGCGGAACCGGGTGAAGAAGGGGATGCGGCGGGGGAGGGGGATGGCCCGGGCCTGGCGGCGGCGGGTGATGTCCCGGCGCAGGAATTTCAGCGGGGGGAGGGACAGCTTGCGCCGCAGGATCACAAAGTTGACCACCAGCATGATCGCCATGGGCACAACGGTGGTCAGCACAAAGGCCTCTCCGCTCCAGATGGTGACATAGGTGGGCAGGCTGTAGCTGTTGTAGTACATGCGCACGCACAGTTCCTTGAAGGCCGTGTAGCCCAGAATGTTGCCGAACAGCGCGCCCAGCAGCGTCACCACCAGCGGCAGCGTCATGTAGTGGATCACCAGCTCGGAGCGGGTATAGCCGGAGGCCCGCAGGGTGCCGATGACGTTGGCCTCCTTGGTGATGGTGTTGGAGATGGTGATGCCGAAGACAAAGGCCATGATGGCGATGACGATGTAGAGCAGGGTGACCATCATTGCCCGGTCGCTGCCCATGTCCTCGCCGGTGAATTTGATGGACTGGTTCTGGAACCGAGGCACGAACTCCTCCAGGGTGAGCTCCCGGGTCAGGCCCTTCAGCAGCTCCTCCGCCTTATCGCTCTCCTCGGACTCCTCCGCGGGGATGCCGTCGTCATATTTCCAGGCGTAGCACCAGGAGAGGGCGTCGCTGTCATAGCGCGCAAATTCCTCTGGCGAGACCACCGCCACGCCGAAGAGGAGGGAGTCAAACATGGTGTCGTTGTTGTCGGAGAACAGGGCGCTGTAATCCGACAGGGCGACCAGGCCGGTGACGGTCCAGCGGTGGGCAGCGCTCTCGATGGTGTCCCCCACCTGGAGGCCGTTGTTGTCCGCGTACATCCGGTCGATGGCGATCTCCCCGGCCTGGGCGGGGAAGGCCCCCTCCATCAGGCAGGCGCGGTTGACCTCGTCCCGGTTGCGGAAGATGCGCAGGGTGCTGCCATTGGTCAGCTCCTCCTCGGTGTAGAAGTTCTCGTAAAGGGTGATGCCCAATTCCTTGGCGGATTTGAGCTGGGCCCTGTTGGCCCGCCAGGAGAGGCGTAGGTGGCCGTCCTCGATGTTGTACTTTTCAAAGCTCTCGTTATAGGCGGTGATCATGCTGCCGTCGGCCACCAGGAACCCGGAGATGAAGCCGATGGTGAAGACCATCAGCAGGAAGATGACCAGATATTTTCCCGCCTCCCCCAGCAATTCCCGGGGCAGGCGCTTGATGAGTGGATTCTTCATGCCGGCTCACCACTCCAGATCGTCCACGGGAATCCGGGCCTCGTTCCGGTATTCCTTGCGGATTTTGCCGTCCCGCAGGCGCACCACCCGGTCGGCCATGTCCTTGATGGCGTCGTTGTGGGTGACCATGATGATGGTGTTGCCGTACTTCCGGTTGACGGTCTCGATGAGCTTCAATATCTCCTTGGAGGTGACATAGTCCAGGGCACCGGTGGGCTCGTCGCAGAGCAGAATGTCCGGATTCTTGACGATGGCCCGACCGATGGCGGTGCGCTGCTGCTGGCCACCGGAGAGCTGGTTGGGCAGCTTGCCCTGGTGCTCCGCCAGGCCAAGGGTCTGCAGCAGCTCGTCCACGTCCAGCGGATGCTCCCCCAGGAAGGCCCCCACCTCGATGTTCTCCCGGACGGTGAGGTTGGGGATCAGGTTGTACATCTGGAAAATATAGCCCAGGTGGCGGCGGCGGTAGCGGGTCAGGCGCTTCTCGTTCATGTCGGCCATCCGCTCGCCGTTGATGGTGATGTCCCCCTCGTCGGCGGCGTCGATGCCCCCGATGATGTTGAGCAGGGTGGACTTGCCCGACCCGGAGGGGCCCAGCAGCACGCAGAACTCCCCCCTCTCGATGGAGAGGGAGATCCCCTTCAGCACCTCAACCCGGCTGTCGCCGGAGCCGAAGGATTTTTTGATCTGATTGATCTCCAAAAACATAGCGGTATCCTCACACATAAAAGTACGTTAGTTTTCACTAACTTAGTATGTCATAACTAACCGAAGAAGTCAAGTGCGGCTGAGGCATTTCGGCAAAATGCAGAAAGCGGGCAGAGCGAAAGGAAGCATCTGCATGGAGTTTGCAAAAATTTAAGATCAATATTAACTGTTGACATGAGGGTATGAGTTGATTTGCAGAGGGAACTATGATAAAATAACACAGTTAAATGTATAATGCATTTCATCTGTCCATTTGCAGAAAATGTGAACAGGGCTTGTGAAAACAGAGATGCTTCATTACGCGTCGGCCGGACAGATCAGAATGGCACCGTTCAGCTGTAATGATTCACATGGGAGATTCAGATCAATGGAACATAGAGATAACAAAAGCGCACAGGTCAAGCGAAAGGCCGGCCGGTTCTTTGCAGAGC
>JAFVAS010000227.1 GCA_017480395.1 Oscillospiraceae bacterium
CTGCCTTTTGAACCCTTAGTTCAGATCGGTGATGCCGTCGAAGCGCAGGGAGAAGGACGGAGCGGACTGGAAGAAGGACTCGTGATAATAACCGTCGAAGACGGCCTCGTCGGTGTCGGGCACAAAGTCGCCGTCGGTGTCGGTGGCGAAGGCGGAGGTGACCTCAGCGCCGCCCACGGTGAAGGTGGAGGTGTCGAAGACGTGCAGGCTGCCGTCCATGATGGCGGCCTCGACCTCGGCGACCTTCTCGGCGGTACCCTCGGCCACGTTGGGGCCAAGCGCGGTGATGGCCACGGCGTCGCCGTTATAGCCCTCGCACCAGTTGGTGTCGATCTCCTGGCCGTTCACCAGGCAGCCGAAGGCATAGGTGTAGTAGGCGCCCCAGTTGTTGGTGGCGGAGGTCAGGGCGGCGGTGGGAGCGGCGGAGAGCATGTCGATGTTGTAGCCCACGGAGAAGGCCAGGGTGCCGTTCTCAGAGGCGGCCTGCACCGCGGCGGGCGCGCCGGTGGAGTCGGCGTGCTGGCCGATGATGACGCAGCCGTCGGCCATCAGGGACTCGGCAGCGGTGCCCTCGGCGGTGATGTCGAACCAGGAGTTGGTGTAGGTGACCTCCATGTCGACGTTGTCATAGACGCTCTTGATGCCCAGGAAGAAGGCGGTGTAGCCGGAGACGACCTCGGCATAGGGATAGGCGCCGACATAGCCGATCTTGACCTTGCCGTCGGCGGTGTAGTTCTCGGCGGACAGGGCGTCGGCGGCGACCAGCTCGGCGACCTTCATGCCGGCGACCACGCCGGAGACATAGCGGGACTCATAGACGCCGGTGAAGGCGTTCTTGAAGTTGGCCAGGCCGGAGGCCTTGGCGGTGTCGCCGGTGCAGGCGACGAAGGTGACGTTGGGATAGTCGATGGCGGCCTGCTGGGCATAGGTCTGGTGACCATAGGAGTTGGTGATGACCAGCTGGCAGCCGGCGTCGGCGAAGTCGGCGCAGGCGTCATAGCAGTTCTCGTCCTCGGGAACGCTGTACTTGAAGGTGACGTTCTCGTCGGTCAGGCCCAGGGTGGCCATGGCGTCCTGGATGCCCTTGATGTGGGCATAGGTGTAGCCCTCGTTCTCGTCGCCGACCAGCACGATGCCGATCTTGATGTCAGAGGCGGCGGGAGCCTCTACCGGGGCGGCGGTCTCGCCGTCGTTGGTGTTGTTCTCGGCGGCGTCAGCGGCGTCGGCACCGTCGTTCACAGCGGAAGCGGCGGGGGCGTTGGCACCGTCCGCGGCGGGCGCAGCGGCCTCGCTGCCGCAGGCGACCAGGGCGAAGGCCATGGCCAGCGCCAGCACAAGCGCAAGCAGTTTTTTCATTCGTTTTTCCTCCAATTTTGTTTTTTTCAGCCCGATTTTTCGGGAAAACCATTGGTACAAGCTGATTTTACAGGAATCAATATCAATTTACAACAGAAAAGTGAGCGTAAATTATACGGAAAAAACGGGGCCGCTCCGCCGTTTTTTCCGCGTTTTGAACAAATTGCGCCCCAGACGCCTCCCCCGCATCCGGGATTGACTTTTTGGAAGAAGCGTTTACAATGTTGTTTGGGCGGCGTTGGTACTCCGGCGGCCCTCTCCCAGGGATTCAATTATATTTCAGATAAAGGAGCAAATCGACATGACCTATGAACTGAAGGTAGCCGGTCTGACCCGGCAGCTCAAGCTCAGCAAGCTCAACGACAGCCTGATGATCGCCGGCTTCGTGGTCTTTGGCGACGTGGAGCTGACCTGCGCCTGCGCCAGGGCGCTGATGGAGAAGCTGCCCGAGTACGACTACATCATCGCCCCCGAGGCCAAGGCCATCCCCCTCATCCACGAGATCGCCCGCCAGAGCGGCCGCAATGACTATCTGCTGGCCCGGAAGGCGGCCAAGGCCTATATGGACGGGGTGTTCTCCGTGACCTATGAGTCCATCACCACCAAGGGCACCCAGTCCCTGTTCATGGACGGGGCCGACGCCAAGAAGATGCAGGGCAAACGGGTGGTCATTCTGGACGACGTGATCTCCACCGGCGAGAGCCTGCGGGCCATGGAGCTGCTGGTCAACAAGGCCGGGGGCAACATCGTGGCCAAGGCCGCCGTCCTGGCCGAGGGCGACGCCGCCGACCGGGACGACATCCTCTTCCTGGAACGGCTCCCCCTCTTCGACGGCGACGGCAATCCGATCTCCTGAAAACAGAATAAAACATGACAAAACGCGGGGCATCCGAAGGGATGCCCCGCGTTTTATTTTTTCTGTCTCAAATCAGAACCGAATGACCTTCGGCTCCACGCCAAAGCCGCTGATGGTGGCCACGGCGTCTTTGAGGTAATAGACCTCGGTGTTGCCGTCCCCGGCCTTGTAGTTGGCCTGGAGGGAGGGATAGTTGTCCAGCATATGCTGCTGGGGCTCCACCCGCTCGTCCAGCACCGCCTCGGCGCACACCCGGATCCACTGGCCCTCGGTGAAGCCGCACAGCTCCACCTTGGGGTTGGCCTTCAGCTGGTGGGCCACGTCCTTGACCTTGCCGGTCTGGATATAGAGCTTGTCCTCAAAGAGATCCACGGTGCCGAAGGGCCGCACCCGGGGCTGATCCCCCTCGGTGGTGGCCAGATAATAGACGCCGCACTTCTTCAAAAAATCATAAACTTCCTGCATGTCAGATTCCTCCTCGCATGGATCTGGGCTCAGGCCTGGGCCTGCTCCGCCTCATAGGCCTCCCGAACGGCATGGGCCAGCTGGTCGCCGCAGGAGGTGGGCCGCCGGCCGCACTTGATGCCCCGCAGCTTGCTCTCGATCTCCTCCACCGTCCAGCCGTCCACCAGGGCGGAGATTGCCTTCAGGTTGCCGTTGCACCCGCCCATAAAGCTGATGTTGGTCACCACGTCGCCGTCGATGTCCAGGCTGATGATCTGGGAGCAGGTGTTCTGGGTCTTGTAGTCGTAGTGCATTACAGCAGCTCCTCCACCTTCGCCTTGACCTTCTTCATGTCGGCGGTGGGCTCAAAGCGGGCGACGATGTTGCCCTCCCGGTCGATCAGGAACTTGGTGAAGTTCCACTTGATGTTGCCGTTGTTCTTGTAGTCCTTGTCCATCTTCTTGACCACGCCGCCCAGCACCAGCTTCATCGCGCCGTCAAAGCCCTCGAAGGTGGTGTTCTCGCTGAGCCA
Organism: Oscillospiraceae bacterium; assembly: GCA_017480395.1. Classification (GTDB taxonomy): domain Bacteria; phylum Bacillota; class Clostridia; order Oscillospirales; family Oscillospiraceae; genus UMGS1766. The sequence goes on from JAFVAS010000227.1 coordinate 3,189, forward strand.
CTTGAACAGGGGGATGGCGTTCTCGCCCAGCACGTCGATCTTGGAGAACTGGGGGAAGGTGATGCCGAAGCGGCCGGTGCATAAGGTGTGGATCTCATCGTCGGTGCCGGGGGCCAGGTAGGCGAACTGGTTGCAGGGGAAGTCCAGAATCTCCAGCCCGTCGGCCTGGTGGGCCTCGTAGAGATCCTGAAGGTCGTCATACTGCGGGGTGAAGCCGCAGCCGGTGGCGTTGTTGACGATCAGCAGCACCTTGCCGCGATAATGCTCCAGCGAGACCTCGCTGCCGTCCTGGGCCTTTACTGTGAAATCATAGACGTTCATACAGATGACCTCCTGTC
>JAFVAS010000228.1 GCA_017480395.1 Oscillospiraceae bacterium
GCTCCGGAACACCTTGACCACGTTGCACACGGCCAGGAAATCCCTGACGCCCCGGGCGAAGACCGGGTCGCTCAGGCGGCAGTTGGTCAGGTAGGTAAAGGGCACCTGGAAGCGGCGCAGCACCTTGCCGGTGGCAAACAGGCCGCACTGGGAGTCCCGCAGGCGGGAGCCGTCCGGGGCGGGCCGCTCGTCCAGCGGGCCCCACAGCAGCACCGGCACGCCCAGATCCCGGGCCAGCCGGGCGCAGAGATATTCCGTGCCAAAGTTGCAGTGGGCCAGCAGTAGCCCGTCCACCTTCTCCGCCCGGAATTTCTCCAGAATCTTCAGGCGGTCACTCTCGTCAAAGAGCAGGCCCTCCTCGTTGATGTCATCGATATCGACGAAGTCGACCCCCAGCTCCCGCAGCTTGTCCGCCGTCAGGCCCCGGTACTTGATCGCGTCGGGCGCAGAGAAAATGCTGCGCCGGGTGGGTGCGTAACCGAGTTTGATGTGTGCCATAATCATTTACCTCCACTTTGTGGGACGGGTGGTCGCCCGGCCTCTGATTTGAGCCCAGCTTGAAGGAAAAATCCGCCGGTCACTGGGGAAGACCGGCGGATCTGGTGGAATGACAGCATTACAACAGACGATATTGTGGATGAGGTCTTCCGGCGTGGTTGTCGTAACATTCAAAACACATCGATCGGGCCGGATGCGGCCGGATACAGGTGAAAGCTGCGGGGTCATCGGAAGATAGTCCGTCCTGTAACGGGGTGCCACGGACGGCATGCGGGAAGCGTTTCTGACACGATCATATCACAAAATCTGGTCTGTGCCAATGGGGAATTTTGATTCTGCGCCGACGCTCCGCGGTCAGGCCTCCTCCCGGACGCTGATCCAGGGGGCCTCAGGGGTCACATAGTCGTAATAGGGCAGCGCGTCCTCATAGACGTCGGTGCGGAAGATGTACCGGATGACCTCGGAGGCGCACTTCTGCAGGTCGGCCAGGGAGAGGGTGCCATCCTCCACGGCGGCGAGGATGTCGGCCCGGTCGGTGTCGGCTCCGGGCATGATGATGTCGTTGCCCGCCCAGACGCAGAGATGGGGGATCGTGTTGCCGTAGCGCAGCGGCTTTTCGCGGTCCACCGTGGAGAACACGTCGACGAGGGACTCGGTCATGAACCAGTCGGTCATGAGCATACCCTGATAGCCCCACTCGTTCTTGCACACCTCGGTGAGCAGGTCCCGGGAATTGGCCGCGTGGGGGCCGTTGAGCAGATTGTAGGAGGTCATGATGCAGGCCGGCTGGGCGGTGCGGATGGCGATTTCAAAGTTGCGCAGATAGATCTCGCGCAGGGCGCGCTCATGCACATGGGCGCAGGAGTGCATGCGGTTGCGCTCGTTGGAGTTGACGGCAAAATGCTTGACCGTGCTGCCGATGCCCGGGAACTGCTGAAGCCCGCGGATGTCCGCCGCGGCGCAGGTGCCGGAGAGCACGGGATCCTCGGAATAGTATTCAAAATTCCGGCCGCCCAGCGGATCGCGGTGGATGTTCATGGAGGGCTTCAGCGCGATCTGGAGCCCGATCTCCTTGGTCTCCACGCCGTACATGCGGCTGACCTCGGTGAAGAGATCCAGGTTCCAGGACTGGGCCATGGTGGAGGCCACGGGGAAGGCGGTCATGTGCATATAGTGGTGCTCGACGATCTCCGCGTCCCGGGAGTGGTCAAAGGTCTTCTCGTCCATAATGGAGGCGCGGGTGCCATCGCTGTAAACGACGAATTCCGGGTCGACGTGCAGACCGGCCGGGCCGTCGGAGCAGCACACCTCCAGAATACCGCGGCTGGCCAGGCAGATGTCGGTGGTCTGGGCGGCGCCGCCGGGGATGCGGAACTTGTCCGCGAAATCGCCGTTGAAAAAGCTGGCGACGCTGTCGTTGCTGCCGGTGACGAAGGCGGCGAGCTCCTCCACGGTCAGCTGGGCGGTGAGCTCCTCCACGGTATACTCCCCGCGGCGGACTTCCTCCGCGGTGATCACATGGCCCGGATGGGTGTCCTCCAGCAGCCTCGCCTCGGGATAGGATGCGGCGGCGGGAACAAAGTCGGCGGCAGAGAGGGCGACCACCGGTGCGGCCTGCTTCTCCCGCTCCTCCCCTTCGTAGGAGTACGGGGCAACGCCCCGGGCGGAGATCTCTCCGCCGGGCTCCTCATCCCGGAACAGATTCTTCAGCCGCAGCGTGACGGCATCCGCATCCAGAACCAGCTTGGCGGCGATATGGGTGTTTCGGGAGGAGTTGCCGACGCGGATGAAATAGTCCCCCTTCTCAAGAACCCAGGCGGCCAGAGCCTCGCTGTAAGAGGCAAGGGAATCGGTGCGGAAGGCGATCTCCAGAACCTGGGACGCCCCGGGGGCCAGCTCCCGGGTCTTCGCAAAGGCCTTCAGCTCCTGATAGGGCTTTTCCAGGGCTCCGTCCGGCGCGGAAACATAGACCTGGACGACCTCCTTGCCGCTGCACTCGCTGCCGGTGTTGGTCACGCGGACGCGGACTTTGACCTGCTCGCAGTCCGCGCTGACGCCCAGGGCGGCGACATCAAAGGTGGTGTAGGAGAGGCCATATCCGAAGGGATAGACGGGCGTCACGTTAAACGAGTCGAAATAGCGGTAGCCGACATAGATCCCCTCTTCATAGTAGACGTCGTCCATGTTGCCCTCCTGCAGCCCGAAATTCGGGGCGGAGGCGTAGTCGGTGTAGCTCCGGCCCCAGGTGTCCGCCAGCTTGCCGGAGGGTGTCGCCCTGCCCAGCAGCACGTCGCCCACGGGCAGGCCGCCGACGATGCCGAGCTGGCCGATGGAGAGGATGGCACCGACGCCCGGGCACTCCTGCAGGAAGGACGCGGCGATGACGCCGCAGCAGTTGAGGATGACGATAACATGCGGATAGGCGGCGGAGAGCTGCTCTACGGCCGCCGTCTCCTCGTCCGAGAGCGCAAAATCGCCGGGGCCGTAGGATCGGTCGTCACCTTCGCCTGCGTTGCGGGAGATCACGAACAGGGCCGTATCCGTCCGGGAGCCCTCGATATCCTCCGTGGTCACCGGCTCCAGCGACGCGGAGGCCATCCCGGTCATCAGCGAGAGCAGAACATCCGCGCCCTCGGCGCTGTTCTCCCGGAGCTGGCGCTCAATCGCCTCCTGCTCCGCCGCGCGGCGGCGCGCCTGCCGAGCCATCCACGCCTTGGTGGTGACGGTGAAGCCGGCGGCCTCCAGCCCGTCCTCGATGGAGTAGTCGCGGCGCACGATGGTCATGCCGGAGCCGGAGCCGCCCCGGATCGTATTCCGGCCGCCGTCGCCGAATAGGGCGATGTTTCCGGCGCAGCGCAGCGGGAGGGTGCCATCGTTTTTCAGCAGGACCATGCATTCCGGGGCAATTTCCCGAACTGCGTTGAAGTGCGCGATCTCCCGGGGGGAGATCTCCGGGGTGGTCACGGA
>JAFVAS010000229.1 GCA_017480395.1 Oscillospiraceae bacterium
CCGCACCGGGCGCAGCTCCCCCTGCTCCGTGACGGGAAATTTCTCGTCCAGCAGCTGCCGGATGCGGTGGGCGATGAAGTCGCACTCCACCTCGTCCCGACGGATTCTGGCCTCGTCCTCGGGCTGGGGCAGCTTCGCCATGTCCACCACGTCCAGCTCCAGCCGGGGATCTGGGTGTTCCGGATAGGGCAGGTCGGGAAAGGGGTACAGCCGCTGGTCGCCGGTGTAGTCCATTTCGCCAAAGGCGCGGGACATGATATGCTCAAAGACAAAGTTCGTCCCCTCCAGCACCTGGGGACGGGAACGGAAGTTGTAGGAGAGCACCAGCTTGCGCGGCGCCCCCTCCTCTGCCCCCTCGGCGGGGAAAAAGGCGTCGTACTTCTCCAGGAAGATGGAGGGATCCGCCAGCCGGAAGCGGTAGATGGACTGCTTCACGTCCCCCACCTCGAAGAGGTTGCGCCCCTCGTCGCTGACGGCGGCGAAAATGGCGTTCTGCACCTGGTTGGTGTCCTGATACTCATCCACCATGATCTCCGCGTACCGCCCCCGCCAGCGCAGGGCAGCCTCGGTGGGATTGTGGTTTTCGTCCCGCAGCAGGGCCAGGGACAGGTGCTCCAGATCGGAGAAGTCCACCAGATTGCGGCGGCGCTTTTCGGCGGCGTAGGCGTGGGAGAAGTCGATGACCAGCTCGTGCAGACAGGTGATCACCGGGCGCACCGCCTCCATATCCGCCAGCAGGGCGGCGCTGGAGTCGGAGAAGGTCTCCCGCAGCTTTTCCATCCGCTTTTTGCATTGGGTGCGCATCAGGCTCAGCCGCTCCTTCAGCGCCGGGTCCGCATCCCTGGGGGCGGGGCGCAGCTTGGGGAAGGCGATGGGCAGCAGCGCCCGCGCGCTGTCCCAGCCACGATCCAGGGCGCTGAGGAAATCGTCCATGCTGTCCAGGGTGGCGTCAAAGCTCTCGGAGTAGGCCCGCTCCAGTCCCGCGTCCTCCTGGAGCAGGTCGAGGGCCTGCACAAAGCGGCCATGCCAATACTCCACCTGGCTCCGGGCGTCCTCCATCAGCAGCTCGCCCCAGCGGGTCTCGGCCACGTCCCGCACCCCCCTCAGGTCGAAGGCGGCGGCCTGTGTTCTCAGCCAGCCCTCCGGGTCTGGGTGGGATTGGATGCGGGTAAAAACGTCCAGCAGGATCTCGCTGAGCCTGCTGTCATCCCGGCCCGCCCCCAGGGTGTCGGCCAGGGCGGCAAAGTCGGGGTGATCGGCGATGTGCTCATACCGCTCCTCCAGCAGCCGCTCCAGCGCCTGCAGGCGCAGCGGGGCGCACTCCCCGTCGTCCCCCACCCGGAAATCCGGCTCCAGGTCAATGCGGTAGCCCTCCTCCCGGAGCAGGGCGGTGCAGAAGGAGTGGATGGTGGAGATCTGGGCACGGTAGAGCACCAGGCGCTGTCTGCGCAAAAAGGGGTCGTTGGGATTCTGGGCCAGCCGCTCGTTCAGCTCCTCCAAAATCTTGCCCCGCAGCTCGGCGGCGGCGGCCTTGGTGTAGGTGATGACCAGGAAGCGGTCCAGGTCGATGTGCTCCCGCTCCACCCGGTTCAGCAGCCGCTCCACCAGGATGCGGGTCTTGCCCGATCCGGCGGCGGCGGAGACCAGCAGCTCCCCGCCCCGGTTTTCCACCGCGGCGCTCTGCTGGCGCGTCAGGTGCACGGCCATGGTCACTTCCCCCCTTTCGTCTGTTCCTCTATCCGCTGCCAGAACTGCTTGCCCGACACGGGATAGAGGTATCTGCGCCGCTCCCCCCGCACGCCGTCGGAGAAGTGGCAGGCGGAGGCAAACTCGCAGTAGCGGCAGTGGACGTCCTGCTCGCTGTGGTAGCAGGGGTCGGCGGCAATGTTGCCCCCGCCCAGCTCCCGGGCGATGTCCCGGAGCACCCGCTGAATGTGGCGGCGCAGCCGACCCAGCTGCTCCGCCGAGGCCAGGCACTCCCCGGTGATGGCGCCGCTTTTGGTGACCCGCACCGGCAGAAACCGGGGGGATTCGCCGATCTCCAGGTGCTCCATCGCCTCCAGCACCTCCTGCTCCGAGAGCAGAAGCCCGCTGCGGCGCAGCTTTTTGTCCAGGGCGGCCCGGGCCGCGTCCTCCTCCATGCTGCGGGAGCCGGAGATCCGTCCCTCCATCGCCGGGAGGTAGAGCACCCCCGCCGGGACGATCTCCCGCCCCTGGCCGGGCAGGCCCTGCTCCTCCAGGGTGAAGAGGTAGAGCAGCATCTGCAGGTTCAGGCCGTGCCACACGTCGGTGAAGTCAAAGGTCTTTCGCCCCGTCTTGTAGTCCATCACCCGGAGGTAGAGCCGTCCGTCGTGAACCCAGCCGTCCACCCGGTCCACAAAGCCGGAGATGGACACCCGAATGCCGTCCACGTCCAGCTGCACCGGCGGCAGGGCGCAGTCCTCCCCCTGGCCGAAGCCCAGTTCAAAGGCCACCGGCTCAAAGTCGGAGGCGCGCAGCTCCTCCACCATGTGGCGCACCACCTGCACCGCCGAGGCCGCCAGCCGCCGGAAGAGATAGGCGAACCGGGGGGACTTGTCCTCCAGGCCGCCGAGCTGTTCCCGGAGGTAGGTCTCCGTCGCCTGTTTACATAACATTTCTATTGCATCGTCCTCCAGCGCCCCCACGCCCCCGGCCTCCCGGGCCGCACGGAGCACCGTCTCCAGCACAAAGTGGACAAAGGTGCCCGACTCCGGGGCGTCCAGCGTCGCCGGCTTGCGCTGTTTGGCCTTCAGGCCGTACTGGAGGAAATAGGCGTAGTGGCAGGACTTGACCTTGTCCATCCGGGAGGCAGAGAGATGGAGGGTGCCGCGATAGAGGGCGCGCACCGCCTCCGGCGTCAGGTTCTCCCGCGTCTCCTCCCGGGCGTAGGCGCACCGGATGCCGAGCTCTCCCCCGGGCAGGGCGGACAGCGCGGCCAGGGCGGCCAGATCCCCCCGCACCGCCGCATCATCCAGCGCCGGGCGCAGGGCGGCGGGGACGGTATGCCGGGTCAGCGTCCCCAGCCCCGCCGGGAACAGGGCGCGCACCCGGGGAATCAGGAAGGCGGGGCGGCGCTCCGTCCCGTCCAGATCCAGGGCGGCATAGCTGAGATAGAGCCGCTGGGCGGGCAGGGTGGCGCACTCATAGATCAGCATCATCTCCCGATCCAGCCGCTGATCCGGCCCAAGTGCCGTCTCCGCCCCCAGGGCGGAGAGCAGGTCGC
>JAFVAS010000230.1 GCA_017480395.1 Oscillospiraceae bacterium
CTTGCGCAATACTCAGACAAAGTCATTGAATAATACAAATTCTGAGCTGAAATTGACCACAAACAAAGGGAGCGGGCACATGAAAAATGCCCGCTCCGTCATTTTTTGTATCATCAGGGGAGATACTCCGCCATCTCCTGGGCGGCCAGCCAGCCGGAGGCCATGGCCCAGGGCATTTCGCCGAATTTGCTGCGCTCGTCGTTGCGCTTGAGCACCCCCCGGCAGCAGTCGCCGGCCAGGTAGATGCCCCGGAAGGGGGTGCCGTCCCCCCGGAGCATGCGCAGGTGGTCGTCGTTGACCACGCCGCCCACGGCCCCCTCGTTGAACCGCCCCTGGAACAGGGCGTAGAAGGGCCCGGTCTGCACCGGGGACAGGAATTGAGCCGGCTTGCCCAAGGCGTCGTCGCCGCGCTCACACCCGGCGTTGTATTCCGCCACCGTTTCAAGCAGCACCGCGGGGTTCACATGGATCAGCTCGGCCAGCTCCTCCAGAGTGTCCGCCTTCTTTGCCGCCTGATCCAGGGTGCACTCGTACTCCAGATCCTCCCGCCAATGCACCATGTCCTGGGCGTTGTCGGCGTTGGCGGTGCGCTCCACCAGGGCCGTTCCCATGGCCTCGGCGGTGGGGGCGTCGAAGATGGCGTAGCCATAGTGGCCCGGCTGGCCCTCCATGGCACCCACCTGGCCGGGAGGGGCCCCCTCGTTCATGAAGCGCCGTCCCTCCCGGTTGACCATGAGCATCCGGGGGTCGTTGGACAGCCACACCATGCTGAGGGTGTAGGGGTGATGGGTGGGGCTGAACATGGGCACCTTGACCGTCTCCAGGTCGATCTGCGCCCCCAGCTCCCGGGCCAGGGCGATGGCGTCGCCGGTGTTGCTGGCGGCGGCAAAGGTGTGCACCGGATAGTCGGCATAGAAGGTGGGGCGGATCTGGCTCATCAGCTCTTTGTTGCGGGAGAAGCCCCCCGTGGCCATCAGGCAGACGTCGGCGTGGATGATCACCTCTCCCCCGGGGTCGTCGGCGATCACGCCGGAGAAGGTGCCGTTGTTGTCGGCCAGCAGGTGCACCACCCGGTGCTGGGTCAGCACCTCGATGCCCAGCTGCTCCGCCTGCTCCATCATCTTGTCCACCACAAAGGTGCCCGCCCAGCCGGGGCCCATGGACTCGTCGGTGGACTTCAGGTTGCGGATGCGCTTGCGCGGGCCGATCAGGCCGGGCATATGGGGGAACGGCCCCATCTGGGGCATTCCCCGGCGATCCACCAGCTTGAACTCCTCCTCGCAGCCGCCGAAGGTGCACAGCCAGTTGAACATCTCGTCCAGGCCATACATGGCCCGGCGGAGCAGCGCGCGGGGATAGCCCGGCTGGGCGTCGGCGCAGATGGCGTCGATGGCCTGCTCCCGCTCGTCGGGCATCCCGGCGGCCTCGTGGAATTTGGTGTAGCGGGTGACAAAGGCGTGGCCCAGGTTGGTGGAGCCGCCAATCTGTTTGGCCTTCTCCAGCACCACGACCTTCCTTCCCGTCAGCTGCGCATAGCGCACCGCCCCCACCAGGCCGGAGCCTCCGGCGCCCAGCACCACCGCGTCGCAGGTGATCTCCCTGCGGGGGTGCAGCACCGGCACGTCCTTGACCTCCGGGTTATAGATGCGGTTGGTGGGGCAGACCCGGGCGCACCTGCCGCAGGAGACGCACTTCTCCGGGTCGATGGCATATTCATTGCCCACAAAGCGGATGGCGTGCATCGGGCACTCCCAAAAGCAGGAGTGGCAGGTGGAGCAATCCGGCCCAATCACATAAGGCATAGTCGTTTCCTCTCTGTTCTCTGTTAAGATACCTGCATCATATCAGACAAACGACGGGTAGAACAAGGACGGTTTTTGCGCTTTGTGGTGCCGCTTTTGCAAAGGGCATTTGACAAATCGACTTAAAACTCGTACAATATAATTATAAATATTGGTATAAATCTCGGGATATATCTGACAGAAACTGCGCTGCGGGGAGAGGAGGGTTCGCCATGCGGGAATTCGACGCCAAGCTGCTGTCCATTCTGAAAACCGAGACCGCCATGGAGCGGCTGCTGCGCCGCGATCCGGAGGAGCGGGCCCGCTTTGTCCAGAAGGTCTATGAAGGGGGACGGGATGACCGCATCGCCCACGAGCTGAAGGACAACGTCTCCGTCACCCGCCTGCTGCGCTTCACCCCCTCCATGCCCCGGCGCAGCGGCCTCATCGAGATGCTCTATGTCATCACCGGCTCGGTGCACATGCAGGTGGGGGAGCAGGCGCTGACCCTCCACCAGGGGGATTTTTTCCTCCCTAACCAATACACCGTCACCTCCTGGGACGCCCTGGGGGAGGACGACATCGCGGTCTGCTTTGTGATGAACACCCGCTTTCTGGAGGACACCTGCGTTAAGCTCAAGACCACCACGGTGCTGTCCCAGTTCATGCTGGACACCCTGCGGCGGGACATCAGCTGGAACCAGTACCTCCACTTCACCGGCGTGGAGGATATCGCCGTCCACAACATCGCCGAGACCCTGGTGTTCGGCGCCTTCCCCTATCTGGACGACACCAACATCGCCTGCGGCTCCTCCCTCGACCCGGCGCTGACCGGCGACCTGATGTGCGCGCTGTTCATGTCCCTCTCCCGCAATCTCTCCGCCCTGACCGAGGGCTCCCCCTCCAACTACACCGAGATCCTGCGTCAGACCATCTGCGACTATATCGGCCGGGAGTACCGCACCGCCAGCCTGCAGGAGCTGGCCTGCATGGTGCACCAGTCGGAGTCCGCCCTCAGCCGCCAGATCAAGGAGATCTTCGGCTATAATTTCAAGGACCTGCTGCTGCAAAAACGATTTGAACGTGCGCTCATCCTGCTGGAGCAGACCGAGCTGCCCATCGCCGACATCGCCCAGTCCGTGGGCTATGAGAACACCAGCTTCTTCTACCGCCGCTTCCGGCAGATCTACGGCATCTCCCCCAAGGATTACCGCCCCAGGGAAAAATGAACCAAAAACAGACCGCCTGCGGGACGATATGCACAAATCGTCCCGCGTCTTTTTTTGCAGAACTCCCAACCGTCGGTGCCCCGCGCAAAAAAAGACCCATTACTGTGCAATTTCTGTCGTTTCCATCCCCGACGCGCATATGATACAATCGGAACCGTAAAACCCGGATGCTTTTTGTGCAAAGGACAACAACGGGATGGAAACAACGCAGTCTGAACTGAACATTCCCGCCGCCGCCGAGTCGGAGGAGCCGGTGATGGAGAACGTCACCCGGATGAACCGGGAGCGCTACTTCGAAGCGGCCACGGTGCGGGGCAAAAGCTGGCGCAGCCGGATTTTTACCGTCCTCGGTGCCATCTCCGCCGTCACCGGCCTGATTCTGGGCAACCCGACGCTGGTGGTGGTCGCGCTGGCGGTGACGCTGCTGTCCATGTTCAGCCACCTCATCGTCGCCTGGCGGGATTTCGGCAAGCTCAAGCGCTTCCACCCCAGCGGCGAATGGGACAAATCCATCCGCTTCTACGCCGACCGGATCGAGACCGACTCCGGCGTGGGCGCCGTCTCCGTGGCGAGCTACCGGGACATCAAACGGGAGTATGAGACGGAGCATATGTTCGTCCTGGATTTCGGCGGAAAGGCCCCCGCCACCACCCTGCACAAGGACAGCTTCACCTCCGGCTCCTTCGCGGCGCTGCGGGACTTCCTGGTGGAACGGCAGCGGGCGGAGTACGACGACGCCAAATAACCAAACTTGTCAGATTAGCCGGCAAACGCCCGATATGAACAAAAAATGAAAAAAGGAGAAATGAACCATGAAAGCAACCATCAAGCGTCTGACCGCTCTGGTGCTGGCCCTGGCCCTGGCTTTCGCTCTGGTGTCCTGCGGCTCCAGC
>JAFVAS010000024.1 GCA_017480395.1 Oscillospiraceae bacterium
ACGCGGCGCAGATCCTCCACCGGGGCCTGGCCCGGGGCGGAGGCCTGGCCCGCCGTGCCGAAGGTCAGGCAGCTGCCAAAAACCTCCCCGCTCAGGCGGCTGACCAGGCCGAGCTGGCCCATGCTCATGGTGATGAGGGGCAGATCGGGGTGGGCGCGGTGGACGCGCTCCGTGGCGGAGAGCAGGTTCAGCACATCCCGGCTGTTCTGGGGCATGACGGCGACTTTGGCCACGTCGCAGCCCAGAGCGGCCATCCGCTCCAGTCGGGCGGTCAGCTCCGATTCCTCCGGCGTGGCGGAGAAGTCGTGGCTGGAGCCGATCACGGCCACCCCCGCTGTGTGGGCACGGCGCACCAGGTCTGCTACAATCGCGTCCCCGGTAAAAAGCTCCACGTCCAGCAGGTCGGCCACCCCCAGCGCCAGCAGGGAGGTGAGCAGCGCCGCGTAGTCCTCCGGCGGCAGGTCACGCTCGCCGCCCTCCCGCTTTGTGCGGAAGGTGAGGAGCAGCGGCGTATTTCCGGCGCAGGAGCGGGCGATCCGGGCGCAGCGGGCCAGGTTCTCCGGCGACAGGTCGGAGAGGTGGTCCACCCGCCACTCCACCACGTCGGGGCGGCTGTCCCTGACCGCCGGAGCGTTCCGAGTCAGGGCCTGGGCGTCGCGCCCCATCAGAGGGACGCAGACCTTCGGCACCCCTGACCCCAGGGTCACCCCCCGCACCACAAGGGGCTCACGCATCGCCGGGCACCTTGCTGTATTTCTTCTCGATGTCGGCGATCATGCCCACCCGCACGGCGTGGCGGCCGCCCTCAAACCGGGCGTCAAAAAAGGCGTCGGCGATGTCGTTGGCGTACTCCGGGGCCACCACCCGGGCACCCATGGCCAGGATGTTGGCGTTGTTGTGCTCCACGGAGAGGCGGGCGGTGTAGGTGTCGCCGCAGACGGCGGCGCGGATGCCCGGCACCTTGTTGGCCGCCAGGGAGATGCCGATGCCGGTGCCGCAGACGATGACCCCCTTGTCGATCTCGCCCCGCACCAGGGCCTCCGCCACGGCCAGGCCGCGCTCCGGGTAGTTGTCCTGCTCCGTGGGCTCATAGGCCCCGAAATCCACGCATTCAAAGCCCCGCTCGGCCAGGTGGGCCTTCACGCTGTCCTTCAGCGCCACGGCGGCGTGGTCGCTGGCAAATCCGATCTTCATAGCAATCAACCTCCAGTTTGGTTCCTTCCATTATAGTTTAGACGCGCCCCGGGCCAAAGTCAAGGGCGGACAAAAAGAAAAGCCCCGCATCGCTGCGGGGCGAAAACAGACAGGGTCTGTGATCGTTTGGTCCGGCCTTCCGGCGGCGGCTGCCGCCGGAAGACGCGGTGGTTAGAGAGAAAAGAGAGAGGGAGATTTGTCTGATGTCATCTTGCTGTTCGCACCATTATAATATCACCCCCGCCGGGGGATTTGGTGACGAAACTGGGAAGATTCCGTGAAGAAAATGTGAATATGCCGCCGGGGAGAAAAGTGAAAATCGAATGTGAGAAAACGAGAGCAAATGTGAGATAATCAAAGAAAACAGGAGATAGTGAAAACGTAAATTAAAAATCTGAAAATTTTGGTTGACAGCGGGGGAGGGTTGTGGTATAAATAGCATTGCGCTGCAAAGCGCCTTCTTTGTGTTTATCAAAAAGATCATCATAGAATCTGGAGGGAAAACACCATGTCCACTTACATGGCTCACAAGGACACGATCACCCGCAAGTGGTATATCCTTGACGCGGCTGGCAAGCCCCTGGGCAAGACCGCCGTCACCGCCGCCACCCTGCTGCGCGGCAAGCATAAGCCCGAGTACACCCCCAACGTTGACTGCGGCGACTTCGTCATCGTCATCAACGCCGAGCAGGCCGTTCTCACCGGCAACAAGGGCGAGCAGAAGTTCTATCGCCATCACTCCGGCTGGACCGGCGGCCTGAAGGAGACCAAGTATCGCATCCTGATGCAGGAGAAGCCCGAGTTCGCCGTGGAGATTGCGGTCAAGGGTATGCTGGCCAAGAATTCTCTCGGCGCAAATCAGCTCCGCCGCCTGCGCGTCTATCGCGGCTCCGAGCACAAGAACGCCGCTCAGAAGCCCGAAGTCTACGTAGGTTAAGGAGGTAATCGATCATGTATCAGAGCAAGAAGCCCTATCTGTACGGCACCGGCCGTCGGAAGTCCTCCGTCGCCCGCGTCCGCCTGTATCCCAACGGCACCGGCAAAATCACCATCAACGGCCGCGACATCGATGATTACTTCGGCCTGGATACCCTGAAGCTCATCACCCGTCAGCCCCTGGCCCTCACCGATCTGCTGGGCAAGGTGGACGTGGTTGCTACCGTCACCGGCGGCGGCGTCACCGGTCAGGCCGGCGCTCTGCGTCACGGCATCGCCCGTGCTCTGCTGGAGCTGAGTCCTGAGTACCGTGGCGAGCTGAAGAAAGCCGGCTTCCTGACCCGCGATCCTCGTATGAAGGAGCGTAAGAAGTACGGTCTGAAAGCTGCCCGTCGTGCGCCTCAGTTCAGCAAGCGCTGATTTTTTAACAGTATCTTGTTCAGAAAACCTCTGGGAAACCGGAGGTTTTCTTTTTTCTTGCAGCATTTTTGCGCTCTCATGCGTAT
>JAFVAS010000231.1 GCA_017480395.1 Oscillospiraceae bacterium
CCGATGTCGATGATGAAGTCCACGTCGGGGTTGAAGTGGCGGGCGGCGTTCAGATGGGCCACGGTCTCCACCAGGCCCAGGTCGCAGCGGAAGGCGTTTTTGATCAGATCCTCGCCGTAGCCGGTGACGGCGCTGCCCCGGATGGTGATGCGGTCGCCGCACAGGGCATAAATCTGCTCCAGCTGCTCCTTGACGATGGCCACCGGGTTGCCCTGGTTGGAGTGGTAGTAGGTGTAGAGCAGCCCGCCGTCCGGCGCGATGAGGGCCAGCTTGGTGGTGGTGCTGCCGGCGTCGATGCCGAGATAGGCGTCACCGGAGTAGGTTGCGGGATCCACCTCCGGGGGATGGGTGGCGTTGTGCCGGGCGCAGAAGGCGTCATACTCCTCCTGGGAGGCGAAGAGCTGGGGGGAGGTGTTGATGCTGGAGACGGCGGTCCGGCTCTCCCGCAGCTTTTTCAGCGCCTCGTCAAAGGGCATGCTCTCATAGTCCGTGGCGCACAGGGCCGCGCCAATGGCGGCAAAGCAGTCGCCGTCCTCCGGGAAGATGGCGTGCTCCTCGTCCAGCTTCAGCGTCTCCACAAACCGGGCGCGCAATCCCTGCAAAAAGTGGAGCGGCCCGCCCAGGAAGACGATTTTGCCCTTGAGCTCCCGGCCCTGGGTCAGTCCGGCGATGGTCTGATCCACCACGGCCTGGAAGATGGAGGCGGCCACGTCCTCCTTCCGCCCGCCCTGGTTCAGGATGGGCTGGATGTCGCTCTTGGCAAAGACGCCGCAGCGGGAGGCGATGGGGTAGATTTTCTCATGCTGGAGGGAGAGGGCGTCCAGCTCGTCGGCGGTGACGTTCATCAGGGTCGCCATCTGGTCGATGAAGGCGCCGGTGCCTCCGGCGCAGGAGCCGTTCATGCGCTCCTCCAGGGCACCGCCGAAGAAGATGATCTTGGCGTCCTCGCCGCCCAGCTCGATCACGGCGTCGGTGTCGGGGATGTAGGCGTTGACGGCGGCGGCGGTGGCGTAGACCTCCTGGACAAAGTCAATGTCGCTGGCCTTGGCCACGCCGAGACCGGCGGAGCCGGTGATGACCAGCTTGACCTCCTGACCGGAGAAGCGGGGGGCGATGAAGGTCAGCGCCTCGCAGGCCTTCTCCCGTACCTTGGAGAAATGCCGCTCATAGGAGCGGAACAGCAGCTTGTTCTGTTCGTCCAGCACCACGACCTTGACGGTGGTGGAGCCGATGTCAATTCCGATGCGAAGGCTCATAGCATTACACCTTTATTACATTAATGAATACCATTATTTTAACAGATTTTTTGTCAAAAACAAGGTCAATCTTTTCCCATAATTGTGAACTCTCTGTGAATCTCTGCGCCGATTTGACAGCCGGAGGGCGGATTGCTATAATAAGATATGACATTTCCCAGAACGAATGGAAAATATGGGATATTTGGAGGCAGGGCAATGGAACAGGAATTTGAGTGGTTCAGCGAGGAAGGGATGCGCCGGGGCATGGAGGAGATCATGCTCTCCTTCCGGGAGCGGATGCGGGGCACCGTGGCGGAGAAGATGCCCATGTATGTCCACGAGTGCAGCTTTCAGGAGCGCACGTTGACCGTTCGGATCCCCCTCACCCCCTGGATGGCGGATCGCACCGGGGACATGAGCAACGGGGCGCTTTCTACCGCGCTGGATCAGAGCATGGGGATTCTGAGCCTCTACTTTGCCCGGGGGCGGATGACGCCCACCATCACTATGCAGCTCTCCCTGCTGCGCCCCATTCCGCTGGATCGGCCGATCTACATCAAGTCCACCATGCTCAGCAGCAACGGGGACAAGAATGACCTGACCGCCCTGGTCTGGAGCGAGGGGATGGAGGATCATCCCGCCTGCACCGCGGTGGGGATGTATTACATGCCCCCGGCGGCGGAGTCAGAATAATATATGCAAGTTGAGACCGTTTCATGGCGTCCCCGCCGTGAAACGGTCTCTTCTGATGTGTCGTGTTTACAGCGCCCTGCGCCAGAGCTGGCAGGCCCCGTCCATGCCCCGGAGGGCAAAGCCGAAGCGCCGGGCGATGCGCCGGGTGGCGGTCTGATCCGGCAGGCACTCCAGCACCAGGGCGGAGATGCCCTCCTGACCGGCCAGCGCCAGGGCCCCGGCGGTCAGCTCCCCGGCGTAGCCCTTGCCCCAGCAGTCCCGCCGCAGCACCCAGCCCAGCTCCCAGCTGTCCGGGTCATAGGGGTGCCAGATCAGATGGCCGATCAGCGCACCGTCCTCCCTCCGGGCGACGCCATAGATCCGCGGGGGATCGGCCAGCCCCGCAAGGCGCAGAAATTCCCGGGTTTTCTCCGGGGAAAAGGGCGGCTCCAGATGGCGCATGACCTCCGCATCGGAGAGCCAGGCGTGCATGGCCCCCTCGTCACCGGCCTGGAGTGGGCGCACGGTCAGTCTTGGGGTGGAAAAAAGCGGTTCCATATTGCAAAAAGACGGGCGGACGATCACTCGTCCGCCCGGAGTCGAAGTGTGGTGAGGGATTAGTCCTTCTTGGCCTGCTGCTCGCGGATCTCCCGCAGGGCGTCCTTGTGGCTCAGGTTGACGCGGCCCTTCTCGTCGATGTCGGTGACCTTGACCCAGATCATGTCGCCGATGTTGACCACGTCCTCCACGCGGCCCACGCGGTGGTTGGCCAGCTTGGAGATGTGAACCAGGCCATCCTTACCGGGGGCCAGCTCCACAAAGGCGCCGAACTGCATGATGCGCACCACCTTGCCGAAGTAGAGGGAGCCCACCTCGGGGACAAAGACGATGGTCTCGATGGCCTTCTTGGCGGCGGCGACGCTCTCGGCGTCGGGGCCGGAGATGAAGATATCGCCGGTCTCCTCGATGTCGATCTTCGCGCCGGAGTCGGCCTGGATCTTCTGGATGACCTTGCCGCCGGAGCCGATAACCTCGCGGATCTTGCTGGTGTCGATCTTCATGGTGATCATCTTGGGGGCGTTGGGGCTGACCTCGGGGCGCGGCGCGGGGATGCAGGGGAGGATGACCTCGTCGATGATGCCGTAGCGGGCGTCGCGGGTGATGTCCAGGGCGGACTTGATGATCTCCATGGTCAGGCCGTCGTTCTTCAGATCCATCTGGATGGCGGTGATGCCGGCCTTGGTGCCGGCCACCTTGAAGTCCATCTCGCCGTGGAAGTCCTCCACACCCTGGATGTCGATGAAGGTATTGAAGCTGCCGTCGTCGTCCTGGATCAGGCCGCAGGAGATGCCGGCCACCGGGGCCTTGATGGGCACGCCGGCGTCCATCAGAGCCAGGGTGGAGCCGCAGATGGAGCCCTGGGAGGTGGAGCCGTTGGAGGACAGCACCTCAGAGACGACGCGGATGGCGTAGGGGAACTCCTCCACGGAGGGGAGCACGGGCTCCAGCGCCCGCTCGGCCAGGGCGCCGTGGCCGTACTCGCGGCGGTTGGTGGAGCGGCTGCCCCGGGCCTCGCCGGTGGAGTAGCCGGGCATGTTGTAGTGGTGAATATAACGCTTGGAGTCCTCTTCCCAGATGGTGTCCAGCTTCTGGGAGGCGGAGAGGGTGTTCAGGGTGGCGATGCTCAGCACCTGGGTCTGGCCGCGGGTGAACAGGCCGGAGCCGTGCACCTTGGGCAGAACGCCGACCTCGGCCCCCAGGGGCCGGATCTCGTTGTTCTGACGGCCGTCCACCAGGTGGCCCTCCAGCAGCCAGGCCTTGACGATCTTCTTCTGGAACTTGTAGGTGAAGGTCTCCAGATACTTGTCCATGTCGGGATAGTCGGCCAGGAACAGCTCGTGCCAGTGGTCGATCAGCTTGTTCCAGCGCTCCTCCCGCACGTTCTTGTCGTCGGTGTCCATGGCGGCCCTGGCCTCGTCCATGGTGGCCTCGACGATCTTGTCAAAGAGCTCCTGGTTGAAGTCGGCGTGCTCATAGGTGAACTTGGGCTTGCCGATCTCGGCAACCATCCGGTTGATGAGGGCGACGATGGTCTTGTTGACCTCGTGGGCCTTCTGGATACCCTCGAACATGATCTCGTCGGGGATCTCCTTGGCGCCGGCCTCGATCATGACCACCTTCTCGCCGGTGGAGGCAACGGTGGTGTCCATCTGGCTGACGGCCTTCTGGGCGGTGGTGGGGTTGATGACCAGCTGGCCGTCCACATAGCCCACCTCGGAGCAGCCGATGGGACCGTTCCAGGGAATGTCGGAGATGGCGACCATGGCGGAGGCGCCGATCATGGCGGTGACCTCCGGGGAGCAGTCCCGATCCACGCTCATGACGGTGCAGGTGATGACCACGTCATTGCGCAGGTCGGAGGGGAACAGCGGGCGCATGGGCCGGTCGATCAGGCGGCTGGCCAGAACGGCGGGCAGGGAGGGGCGGCCCTCTCTGCGCAGGAAGGAGCCGGGGATGCGGCCCACGGCGTAGAGCTTCTCCTCAAAGTCCACGCTCAGGGGGAAGAAGTCCACGCCGTCCCGGGGA
>JAFVAS010000232.1 GCA_017480395.1 Oscillospiraceae bacterium
TGATCACAGCGACCTTGGAGTAGTCAAACTTGTAAATCACCGCGTCCATAACCACCGTCGCCACATAGAGCACCGCGCCGCAGTAGAGCACGTTTGCCACGGAACGGAAGGTGATGCCCGTCAACAGCACCACCACCGCGTCAAAGGTAAAGGAGATCGCGCCGATGGGGGCGTTGCGGAAGCGGAGCTTGAGCAGCCGGACGACGATGTCGGAGCCGCCGGAGGAGGCCCCGGAGAGATAGACCAGCCCCATCCCCGCCCCGGTGAGCAGTCCGCCGTAGACGCTGCCCAGCAGCGGCTCGCTGGGAACGGTGGGCAGCAGGGCAAAGAGGTCGATCAACAGCGACATGGCCACCGCCCCCACCAGGGAGCCGACAAAAAAGCGCCTGCCGATCTTCATTCCGCCCAGAAGAAAGAGCGGGATGTTGGCCAGAAGTGTCCAGAGGCCCACAGTGCCCAGTCCCGTCAGCCGCACCACGATCTGGGCCAGGCCGGACAGGCCGCCGGCATTGATGCTGTGGGGCACAAGAAAGAGGTCAAACCCCAGGGCGAAGATCGCACAGCCCAGGATCAGCTGCGCCAGCATCAGACCCCACTCTTTGATCAACGTCTTATTCATTCCGAGTTCCCCTTTCCTGTCGCTTTTGCTCTTTTTCTTTCTATCTTATACCTCCCCCAGCACATAGGGAAGGAAATAACGGATCTGCTTGCGCCACCAGGGCCAGTCGTGGTTGACATCATAGCCCCAGTAGTCGATCCAGGCGTGGACGCCCTTGTCCCGCAGCACGGCGTCCAGACGCCGGGTGCCCTCCAGCAGCGGCTCCTCCCAGGCGCCCTGTCCCACGCAGAAGACGATTCTCCTGCTGTTATACAGGGCAATATAGGGATGGTCATCGGGCATATTGGCAATGCTGACGCAGGGGTCATTGGCATAGACCACCTCGTCCATGTAGCCGCCGTACATGGCGGCGGTGTCGTAGACGCCGGACAGGCCGATCACGCTGTCAAAGATATCCGGGCGGCGGAAGAAGAAGTTGCCCGCGTGATAGGCCCCCATGGAAAAGCCGGTCACCAGCAGATCCTGCCCCGTACCGTTGAGCTCCCGAATGCGGGGGACAAGCTCCTCCACAATGTAGTTATACCACGCCTCGTGGCGGCGGATGCGGTCATAGGGGTTGCCCTCCAGGTTGGACAGGGTCTCCCCGTCGATGGTGTCCGCGCAGAAGAGCTGCAGCCGGCCCTGCTCCAGGTAGTCCCCCAGGGTCTCCAGCATCCCAAAGCCCTCCCAGTCAAAAAAGCGCCCGTTCTGGCAGGGGAAGACCAATACCGGCTTGCCGCCGTGGCCGTAGACGTTGAATTCCATATCCCGCCCCAGGTGGGCGCTGTACTCCTTAAAATATTGCTTGTGCATGAGTCAAAACACCTCAAAAAATAAAAATGCGGCGCTTTTTTCGCGCCATAGGTATCATATCATATTTTTCCGCCCGGGGCAAGGCGGGAAAGCGGGAGAATTGTGCGGAATTATCTTGCATTTTGCGGCGAAATTCGATATAATTCAACTCAATAAAGCGTTAAATCAAAGGAGTGTGCGTCTATGAATTTCGTCTTTATCTCCCCCAACTTTCCGGAGGCCTTCCGCTGGTTCTGCATCCGCCTGCGGGACAACGGCGTCAACGTCCTCGGCGTCGGCGACGCCAGCTATGCCGAGCTGCACCCCGATCTCAAGGGGGCGCTGACCGAGTATTACAAGGTGGGCTCCCTGGAGAACTATGACGAGGTACTGCGTGCCCTGGGCTACTTCACCGGCCGCTACGGCAAGATGGACTGGGTGGAGAGCAACAACGAGTACTGGCTGGAGCTGGACGCCGCGCTGCGCACCGACTTCAACATCACCACCGGCCTCAAAAAGGACGAGATTGCCAAATACAAGCGCAAGTCCGCCATGAAGGCCTATTACAGGCAGGCGGGCATCCCCACCGCCCGCTCCCTGCTGGTCACGCAGGACACCACCCTGGAGCAGATTTTGGCCTTCACCGCCGAGGTGGGCTATCCCGCCGTCGCCAAGCCGGACAACGGTGTGGGCGCCATCGCCACCTACAAGCTCAAGAGCGACGCCGACGCCGAGGCCTTCTTCGCTGAGAAGCCGGACAACGACTACCTGATGGAGGAATATGTCCCCGGAGCGGTCACCACCTACGACGGCGTCTGCAACTCCAAGGGAGAGGTGCTCTTCGCCGCCAGCCACATCACCCGCAACTCCATCATGGACATGGTCAACGAGGGCGTGCCCACCTACTACTATGTGGACAAGGATGTCCCCGCCGACGTGGAGCGGGCGGGCAAGGCCACGCTGAAGGCCTTCGGGGTCAAAAGCCGCTGCTTCCACCTGGAGTTCTTCCGCCTCACCGAGGACAAGCCCGGCCTGGGCAAAACCGGGGATATCGTCGCCCTGGAGGTCAATATGCGCCCCGCCGGAGGGTTTACCCCCGACATGCTGAATTTCAGCCAGAGCGCGGACATGTACCAGATCTATGCCGACATGGTGGCCTTTGACGAGGCCCGCCACACCTACGACGGCCCCCACAGCTACTGTGTCTACGCCGGCCGCCGGGACGAGAACGACTATGTCCTCTCCCTGCCGGAGCTGGAATACGAGTACCGGGACGCGGCCCGGCTCTTCACCCGGATGCCCGACGCCCTGGCCGGCACCATGGGGAACCAGGTCGCCATCGCCTGCTTCGACACCCTGGATGAGGTGGACGAGTTCGTCCGCCGCGCCTTTGCCCTGGCCCCGCCGCCGGAGGAGGACGCGGAAGCGGCGGAGACGGAAGCAGCCGCCGACTGATCCACGCATCTTCTGACCCGACGCGAGATAAAACGTGTCGGGTCTTTTTCTTCCCTTTTTCGCAAAGTTTTGTCCGTTTCCTTTCTCTAACTGACGGACAATTGTGCGATATTTCCCCTCCCGCCCCATCCCGGATTTGTCACGCTCTCCAAATTATTCTGTTGTTCAAAATATATGGTTGACTTCCCCGGTGCGCCGTGCTACCATTTTGCGAACGCGGGGAATTGTCCCGGTTTCCACTCATCGAAGGGCAATCCCGCGCCCAATTCGTCAGAACGCTGCAAGGAGGTAATTACACATGAAGATCAAAAGTTTGAAGGATGTCACGGCATTCAAGGCAGCGATCGACCAGTGCACCGGCGACGTATGGCTGGAGTCCGTCTACGGTGACAAGTACAACCTGAAATCCGAACTGTCCCAGTACATCGCCATGGCTGAGCTGTTGCAGGACAAGAACGAAGTGTTGGAGCTCTTCGCGCGCAAAAGCGAGGATGAGGCCATTTTGATGCGCTTTCTCTCCACATTGGATTGATCCCCCTTCGATCTCTGCGGCCGCAGCCCTGTGCTGCGGCCTTTTTGTCGTTTTCTCCCGCTCTTTTCGCGCTTTTCCGTGACAAAGCCGTCCCCATCCGATATAATAGTAAATCAGGCAGCACACATACGAAAGGAGGCCGCCACATGGAACCGAACACGCCGCTTACCCGCAGCGGAATGCTCTTTGGCTTTCTGCGCGGGGCGAAGCGCTATTTTATATTGGGCATTCTCTTCGCCTGTCTCTCCACCCTGATGGACATGGCACGGCCCAAGATCATTGAATTTACGGTGGATCAGGTGCTGGGCGAGCAGTCGGGCACCCTGCCCGCCCTGATCGAGGGTTGGATCGACGCCCTGGGCGGCGCCGCCTTCCTGAAGGCCCATCTCTGGATCCCCGCCCTGGCGGTCATCGCCTGCACCCTGGTGGCGGTGGTGCTCCGCTATTTCTTCCAGATCAACACCGCAAAGGGCGGCGAGACCCTGGTCAAGTCCATGCGGGATCAGCTCTTTGACCACATTCTGCACCTCAGCTGCGCCTGGCACAGCGAGCACCAGACCGGCGACATCATTCAGCGATGCACCACCGACGTGGAGGAGGTCAAGATGTTCCTGTCGGAACAGCTGGTCACCCTTCTGAGCATGATCATCACCATTGTCCTGTCTCTGGTGTTCATGCTCCGCATCAGCGTCCCCCTCGCCATGGTGGCGCTGGTCTCCCTTCCGGTCTTCATCGGCTGCTCCTTCCTCTTTCACCAGAAGATCGGCACCTCCTTCCAGGCCTGTGACGAGGAGGAGGGCGTACTCTCCACCATCGCCCAGGAGAATCTGACCGGGGTGCGGGTGGTGCGCGCCTTTGGCCGGGAGCGCTCCGAGCAGGAGCGCTTTGCCGCCCAGAACGAGACCGTCACCGACAAGTGGGTGGTGCTGGGCAAATATCTGGGGATCTTCTGGTCCTCCAACGAGTTTCTGACCGGTGTGATGATGCTGACCATCCTCTGCTGGGGCAGCGTCATGTGCGTGCGGGGCAGCCTGACGGTGGGCGGACTGCTGGCCGTCATCTCCTACCTGGGCATGTTCATCCGCCCGGTGCGGGGCATGGGGCGTGTGCTCAGCGAGATGAGCAAGACCGGCGTCTCCATCACCCGTCTGCTGGACATCATGCGTGCCCCGGTGGAGCAGGACGCCCCCGGCGCCGATCAGCCCCCCATGGATCAGGACATCGTCTTTGACCACGTCAGCTTCGCCTATCCCGGCCAGGAGGAGGTACTGCACGACGTCAGCTTTACCCTCCCGGCGGGCAGGACCCTGGGCATTCTGGGCGGCACCGGCAGCGGAAAGAGCACCCTGGCCCATCTGCTCTCCCGGCTCTATCCCCTCCCCCCGGAGCACGGCACAATCACCGTCGGCGGACGGGACATTCAGTCCATGCGGGCCGACTGGGTGCGCCGCAACGTCGGCTTCATCCTGCAGGAGCCCTTTCTGTTCTCCCGCTCTCTGGCGGATAACATCGCCATCACCCGGCCCGGCCTGAGCGAACGGGAGGTGCGCATGGCCGCTCGGGCCGCCTGTCTGGAGCAGGCGGTGGACGAGTTCCCCCGGGGCTTTGACACCTTTGTGGGTGAGCGGGGCGTGACCCTCTCCGGCGGGCAGAAGCAGCGCTCCGCCATCGCCCGGACGCTGACCCAGAACACGCCGATCCTGATCTTTGACGACTCCCTCTCCGCCGTGGACGCCGAGACCGACGCGAAGATCCGACAGAACCTGAAAACCTACATGAGCCGCGCCACCGTGATCCTCATCAGCCACCGGATCACCACCCTCATGGCCGCGGATCAGATCATCGTGCTGGAGGACGGTCGCGTCACCCAGCAGGGCACCCACGCGGAGCTGGCCGCCCAGAGCGGCCTCTATCAGACCATATGCCGCATTCAGGAGGGAAAGGAGGAGACGGACGATGCCGGAACAGGAACAGAATAAGACCATCCCCCACCTGAAGTGGTATGGCATTCCCGCCATTCTCCCCTTCATCCGCCCCCACCTGCCGCTGATCATCACCATCGCCGTCACCATGGCCATCAGCAGCGCCGGGGACGCCATCCTCCCCCTCTTTCAGAATTACGCCATCAACCACTATATCGGCGACGGCGTGATCGACACGCTGCCCCTCTTTGCCGGGCTCTATCTGGCGGTTCTGCTCTTTCAGTCCTTTAACACCGCCCTGGGCTGCTATGTCGCCAACACCGCCGAGGTTCGGGTGGACCGGGATGTGAGACAGGCCTGCTTTGACCACATTCAGACCCTCTCCTTCTCCTACTTCAACCAGAACAGCGTGGGCTATATCCACTCCCGGATCGTCTCCGACCCCAACCGGATCGGGCAGATCGTCTCCTGGGGGCTGATGGACATTGTGCTGGACGCCATCTACATCCTCGCCATCTTCATCATCATGTTCCGACTCAACCCCTGGCTCGGCCTGCTGCTGCTCTGCGTCATTCCCATCATGGTGGCGGTGACCGTCTACTTCCAGCGCCACCTGACCCGGGAGAACCGCAAGGTGCGGGAGCGCAACAGCATCATCACCGGCAATTTCAACGAGGGCATCACCGGGGCCAAGACCATCAAGGCTCTGGTGGTGGAGGATCGGATGCAGCGCGATTTTGAGGACGACACGGGCAAAATGCGCACCGCCGCCGTCCGCGCGGGGTGGTATCGGGCCGTGTTTCAATGCAGCATCGTCTTCTGCTCCAGCCTGGCCCTGGCCCTGGTGCTGTGGCGCGGCGGACTGCTGACCCGGTCGGGACTGATGCTGCTGGGCAGCCTGTCCGTCTTCATGAACTACGCCACCTCCGTGAGCTTCTATGTGCAGGATCTGGTGGGCACCATCGCCAACCTAATCAACACTCAGGTCAATATTGAGCGGGTGATGCGGCTTTTAAACACCAAATCCGACGTCACCGACACGCCGGAGGTCATCGAGCGCTACGGCGACTCCTTCCAGCCCAAACGGGAGAACTGGGAGCCGCTGGAGGGCGAGATCGAGTTCCGGGACGTCACTTTCCGCTATCCCGACGGAGAGGAGAACGTGCTGGAGCACTTCAACCTCAAGGTGCCCAAGGGCACCATGGTGGCCATCGTGGGCGAGACCGGCGCGGGCAAGAGTACCCTGGTCAACCTGGTCTGCCGGTTCTATGAGCCCACCGAGGGCCAGGTGCTGATCGACGGGCGGGACGCCCGGGCGCGCAGCCAGCTCTGGCTGCACAGCCACATCGGCTATGTGCTCCAGACCCCCCATCTGTTCAGCGGCACCGTGCTGGAGAACCTGCGCTACGGCAACCCCAA